>CAJWWL010000010.1 GCA_913048125.1 uncultured Opitutia bacterium
TCAAGCTGATGGACGAGTCACCCGCAGTCGCTTTCAACTCCTGTCCTTTGGCATTGGCTGCCATGGGGTCGAGCTTGATAAGCCATTTGCCATTTTCATCTGATATCGTCGTTTTTTTTTGGCCTCCAAACTCAACTTCAACTTTCGATCCTGATACCGTCCATCCCCAAATTGGAACAGGAATTTGCCTTTGCAACACGCAGTGATCAGTGAAGATTTTTGCAAATGTTACTTGTGCCCCCTTTGATTGGGCAACTGGGAGCAACAAAATGGCGGCAGTTAAGACCTTCCTAATCATGTGAAGAAGTGGCTTAGGATTTGGCTTTTCTTCCATTCCGCTTCTTCTTTGACGCTCAATCGAAAAACACTCTATATCGTTTTTACCTTATGCCATGAATTGAAGAGGTAACCCTTACTGTTCCAATTCACTTGTTCCGGTTGTATGCTGCCACGGGAATCTGTGGCTCTTACCATTAGTTCATCACCAGCATTACGTGATGGGATGGCTGCAGTCCATAGAACCCAGCAGAATTCTCGACTCGGGCTGGTGATTCGAGCCTCTATCCATTTGCGACCATTATCGGGTGATACCTCTACTTTACGGATTGACGTACCTGGTCTGCCTTGCGGGAGCGCATATCCAGCAACAATTAAGCTTTTGCTCCTCTTAACCTGGCTACAAATAGCCGAGTTAAGTGGCATTCGGTAAATGGGACCTTGTTCCGACCATTCCAATGGAGTTCCGTCTTCCACAATTTTATAGGCTGTAGCAACATAATGGTTGGGTGACGGTCGATCACTGACTACAATTTTCCCTAACCATTTAACACTTCTTGCTCCAATATATCCCGGTACGACAGTCCTCAGAGGACTGCCGTGATCTCCATTAAGGGGTTCTCCATTCATACCAGTTGCGAGAATCGTTCCTGGCATTTTTTCAGAGTCGAACATCGCTTTTTTTAACGGAATTGACGCTCCAAAGGGAATGACTCCATTGCTTCTTTGTATTTGGTCGAGTCCTTCAAACCAAACATGTTTTGCTTCTGCCTTGACCCCTGCCATCCGTAGGACGTCAGACAGCTTAGCGCCGCTCCATTCTGCATTGCCAATTGCACCTTCTTTCCAAGGTACACCCTTAACAGGCTTGATTGCGATATGTTCGCTTCGACGGTTACCGGCACATGTTAATGTGGCTACAATTTTTGACTGAGGAAGATCACCAAGTTGTTTGAGCGTTAAGGATAGCGGTTTTTCGACGAGACCTTCAACCTTTAGGCGAAAGGAATCGTGATTGATTTTGGGTATCGGTGCGTGGCTTCGAATATAGAATGCATCTGTTGGAGTCATCCAATTCCTGACAAGCTCTGAAAGAACAGGCTCTGCGTTACTGATCTCCGTAGTATGATAAAGCAGCTTTCCCTTCCTGTGAGCCGATTTAGCAAATGAGGGCAGTAGAGCTGACCCTGCTAACGCTGATGCTGAGGAACTGAGGAAGTTTCTCCGTGCTATAAGTTGATTATTCATAGTTAGTGCCTCCCAGTTTACTGATTCTGGATCATCACTAACTAAGTGGAATCATTCAAACCACAAATTATCTAGATTATGCTTTATGGAGACAAATATAGACCGACATGTTCAGCTTACACCTGCCGGGCGTATCATATCCTTTCAGTACAAATAGCCTGAGGGACTGCACAATATTCAGCCAGAGATCGAACAACCTACTCAAAATATCCTAAGGACAAATACAGCAAATTTGAATCTCCGCTCGGTCTACCTAAATGAATTTTCCCAGCAGATTAGTGTGGATACGAATTCGTGGTAAGACTATTGTCCGGGGAATGACTTCGGAGCAGCTGCTATAGATTTTGGGAGTTTGCCTGTGAGGGATTCCAAGAAGGCAACTATATCAGAAATCTCTTCCTTGGTTAGATCTTTTCCCAACTGGTGTTCAGCCATGCGTTTAACCGCATCTTCGAGTTCTGCCGAAGATCCGTCGTGGAAATACGGGCCTGTTTTGGCGATATTTCTCAAGCTCGGAACCTTGAAAAACATCTTATCTTCTTCCTTTTTGGTGAGATCGAAACGTCCTTGGTCTTTCTGATTTGGCCAAGCTTTGGCTACCCCGAGTTTCTGGTAGGTGTTCCCCCCAAGAAGATTGCCTGTATGGCAGGCTACGCACCCCGCTGAGACGAACTTCTTGAATCCCTTGAGCTCTTTTTCCTTCAATGCCTTCTCCTTGCCCGCAAGAAGCTTGTCGAACCGGCTCGGAGTTATGAAAAGACGCTCGTAAGCGCCAATGGCATCACCAACATTGTCATAGGTGATTGCAGGTTTGCTTTTCGGGAATGCTTTTTTGAAAAGCACCTCGTATCCTTCAATTTTGTTTAACTTCTCAACCACTGCATCGGCTGAAGGCATTGCCATCTCGCCTCCTGCAAGGATCGGCCCCTTTGCTTGTTCTTCTACAGTGGGAGCACGACCATCCCAAAACTGAGATAGGTGCATGAAGGCGTTGAAACTAGTGGGAGAGTTGCGCCCTGTGCGGTGGTCGTTGAAACCTAGCGAGAACTTTTCCCCATCCACACCATACCCGTCAGTTTTATGGCAAGAGTTACACGAAATAGTGTTGTCCTTGCTTAACCGTTTTTCGTGATACAGTGACCGACCTAACTCTACCTTGGCACGTTCAGTAGAATCTTTTGGTAATTTCGCTGCCTTGAGTGGTTCTCCAAAAACTGGCAATAATGCCTTTACCTCTTCATCGGCGAATGAGAATGTTGTTATGACTGAGAAGGTTAGAATAGTAGCTAGATTTTTCATGGACTCTCTTAAAAAAAATGTGCCGGTTCAGAAATGCAATCCGATTTGGGTTTTCTCCGCACGTATTAAAGGATCTGATGGATATGTTGACGTGGATCATTTACCCAAGAAAAATATCGATTCAAAAGCCAACCGAGACCAAAAATACAAAAAACATAAAGCTGCTCATTGACTCCAGTTTTCAACATTCGATCCCTCCTCAGTTGAAATATGTCCACCAGATCTAAGTACTTTTTCCTGTTAGCACTTATCTTACAGTCAACGATTGAAGGGAAAACTTCTATTGTGGGATATCTGCCACATTACAGGTCGGAACTCATAAGCTTGCTACCCTATGGACTGGTCACTGATGTCGTCTACTTTTCTATCGAACCCAAAGAAGATGGGTCTCTTGAACCATCATGGAAAAAGCCAGGACATCTAACAGACCTAGTTTCGCTGGCTACATCTTCGGGAGTCAGGGTACATGTTTGCGTTGGCGGTTGGGGTCTTTCTTCCAACTTTGCTAAACTTGCTTCTAAACCCCAGGCAAGAAAGCGATTTGCTGATAATTTAACCAAGTTTTTGACCAATCATAAACTCAGTGGTGCTGATATTGACTGGGAACATCCTAAATCAGAGGATGAAATCAGCAATTTCCACAAACTCCTGATTGATTTAAAAAAATCTTTTCACCCCTATGGGTTTACTTTGAGCGTCGCAGTGGCAGCTCATGGAAACTACCTAAAGGAAGACTCAATTCCCTTTGTCGACCGTGTACATGTCATGACCTACGACAAAGGGACACCTCATTCTTCTTTCGATGAAATGGTAAAGGACATGAAACACTGGGAAGAAATTGTTCCCAAAAACAAGCTTGTCGCTGGACTACCATTTTATGGCAGAAATAAATCAGGAAAGGCTCTTTCTTTCCGAAACATCTCAAGTCGTTTCAAGCCAAACCCTGATTCGGATTTGGCAGGTGGTTACCATTACAATAGCCCGAAAACGATCCTCAAAAAAGCAGAACATATACACAGTCAAAAGTACGCTGGGGTTATGATCTGGGAACTTGGCCAGGACTCTGAGGATTACACTCTTCTGAAATCCATTCAAAATGCTATCCCCAGCCGAAACCAACCTTCTCGGTAGGTGCAAATGATTGATTCGTAGTTTTACAGAAGCTCTCTTACTGGAGAACCCTCAGGCAACATCTTCATTGTGCGCCCCTTAGCTACGACTTCTTCAGCAGGGTCCAATCCAAGCACATGGTAGACTGTTGCAGCAAAGTCTGAAATTGAAACGGGTCTCTCAGTGGGAGTCGAAGCATACTTGTCGCTTGCTCCAACAACCATACCTGTTTTCACGCCTCCACCGCCCATTGTAAGGCTGAAGCAGTTGGACCAGTGATCACGACCCGGTCCTCGTTTGTTTTGATTAAGCTTCGGCGTTCGACCGAATTCACCAGCTGTGATTACCAGTGTGGTTTCCAGCATTCCACGATCGTCTAAATCTTGGAGAAGAGCTGAGTAGCTGGCATCGTAGTAAGGCAACTGTTTTTCAAGATGGGGAAAGATTCCCCAGTGGTGGTCCCAAGCGTAGATGCCTGTATCCACATATCCCTGAATGGTTACAAAGCGAACTCCTGCCTCGATTAAACGCCGAGCGAGCAGCATTCCTTGTCCTACGCGGTTGCGTCCGTAGGCATCTCGCAGTTTAGCTGGTTCACTTGATAAATCAAAAGCCTTCTTTGCCTTTGTTGAAGTCGCAAGGCTGAGAGCCTGTTCCGTGAAACTGTCCTGCGTGAGGGCAAACTCCAGTTTCTTTTCTTGTTCGGCTTGAAAGCGATCGAGTGATTGTAGCAGATTTTTGCGACCGCCGAGCCGACTGATGTCTACCTCTTCTGACGTATCGAAGGAACTCACTGAGAAATCAGGCGCATTTGTGTCCTCTTTCACAAGAAAGGGGTCATAGGTGCTGCCAAGGTAACCGCCATAACCCGGTGCACTGTGTCTAGGATGCTTCATGTCACCTAGATGGACAAATTGAGGTACCGGAGAAAGTTGCTCCTTTTGTTTACAAAGCACCGCGCCGATGCCAGGAGCCTGCATATTTTTGTCCCTTGGACTCCCACACATTATTTCGACATCCCCCGCACCATGGTCATTTGCGAAAGTGTGCATTGATCGTATAAGGGAAAACTTATCGGCGCAACGACTCAACTTTGGCAATTTTTCACTCAGCTGAATTCCAGGCACATTCGTAGAGATTGGTCGATATACACCTCGGACCTCACTGGGTGCATCAGGCTTCATGTCATACATGTCGAGTTGGCTGGCACCACCTTGAAGGAACATGAATATGACATTAATTTGTTTGTCTTGGCCGGATCCTTGGTTCGCAAGTACTTGAGGAAGTGTTAGCCCCAAAGGAGAAATCGCCCCAAGACTTATCCCACCTGCTTTGAAGAATGTCCTTCTGTTCATTTAAAGCTTATCCTGCCAGATTTTTAACAATGCTCAAATTCCCAATATCCTGGAGCCATTGAATTATCTGATTTTAACGTCGTCATTTTGGCTTCAGGTTGATCCATGGTACAGATTCCAAGTCCGAACTGAAGGGTGATGCGGGTAATCCCGATCGGTTGTAGAGATTGGCGTTTGAAGGAGCGCCTTGGCAGGCGTAGCGGACTGCGTTGGGTTTCTTGACTGAATCGCTAATCACAACAACGCTTGAACCCTTTATAATGGCTTTTGCTGGGTGCCATAGGTTGTCGTTTCCACGCAATTCAAAGTGTTCTAATTCCGCGTCAGGAGTTTCTAACGGGGGATTCAGACCTTCCTTTCGACCAATCATTAATCCCTTTCCTACGTAATTGAATTTAACTCGAACCTCATTTCCTTCAAAAGTAGCGGACTCAAAGATTGGACCACTGGGGATACCTTTGGAAGTTTTGTAGACTTTTGCTAAAGGCCACCTGGCTAAGCGTTCGGCGACATCGATTTTGTTGGGAGGGTGAATATCTGAACTTCTTAGATCAATCGTCACAGCCATACCAACATTGGTAAGATCTAGACTTAATCTTTGCTCCTCTCTCAACCTTGCCCACGCAATCAATTCGCTTCGAAAGGGAGGTAGTTGGACAAAATAGATTGGCATCTGGAGGTTATCAAAAGCTTTCCTCCAACCCTTTGTGAGAGCTTCCATCTTGTGGCGGTATCCACGGGGGTCCTCATCAATGCCAGCATTAGATTCTCCCTGATACCAAATTGCCCCTTGGACGGAGTAGGGAATTAATGGTGCGATACGTCCGTTAAAGATCCTTCCCGGGTGTCCCGCCTCGTTTCGAATAAAAACTCCACCTTCAATCTTCTTGAGTTCTTCAATTCTATCGGTGTCAGATAACTCTAGAATCGGCCTTAAAATCTCATTGCTCTGGAATTCGCTTCTTGGAATGAAGCCCTCGATAGGTTTCCCTCCCCAAGATGTGTCTATGATTCCAATAGGTACTCCCAATTCATCATGTAGGCGTTTAGCAAAAAAGAATGCTACCGCGGATTGGGAGGGGCGCGTCTTTGGTGAATCTACTTTCCAAGTATATTTTTTTGGGTTGAAGTCCTTGATCGGCGTCTTCTCCGCAGGCGCATCAATCCTTAGGTAGCGAATTTCGAGGGCACGAGGGTTGTTCATTGCAGTACGGACCTCTGAGAGAGACTTCGAGCATTTCTCAAGATTCCATTGCATATTTGATTGTCCGCTTGCTAGCCAGACCTCACCGACAACCACATTCTCGCAAACAAGATTTTCTGTACGGGTTCTAATCTTAAGGGGACGAGGCTTGGTAGTGGCATTTAGAGCTTCCAGCTCTGTTTTCCACTCGCCGCTAGCGTTGGCTAATGCCTTTGTTTTGTGAACCCCAAACTCAACAGTAACAGTTTCTCCAGCATCGGCCATTCCCCAGATGGGGATCGGTTTGCCTTGCTGAAGAACTGCATTGTGAGAGAAGGGTGGGGCGACTTGCAGGGATGCTTTTAAAACGATGTGGGTAACCAAGAAAATCGTGGGGATTACAATTCGCTTCATGTTTTTCGTTTAATTGTATCCCTGTCTTAAGAGAGGATTTCTTTGGCGACTTTGCCGTAGACGTCGGTCAGACGGAAGTCACGGCCAGCATGGCGATAAGTTAGTCTCTCGTGGTCTAGACCCATGAGATGGAGGATCGTCGCATGCAGATCGTGAATGTGCATTTTGTTTTCTGTCGCGTAATAGCCGTAGTCGTCAGTTGCACCGTAGGCGAAGCCACCTTTGACGCCTCCACCAGCCATCCACATCGTGAAGCCGTGTGGGTTGTGGTCTCTACCATCCTTGCCTTGAGCCGTTGGCGTACGTCCAAATTCACCGCCCCATAAAACTAGGGTTTCATCGAGTAACCCGCGGGCCTTTAGGTCGGAAATAAATCCAGCAATGGGGCGGTCAACTTCGGCGGCATTCTTTGTATGGCCTTGGTAGAGATTACCATGTTGATCCCACTGAGCGATACTATCGCTGTGCGTCACTTGTACAAACCTCACGTCTCTTTCAAGGAACCTTCGGGCCATAAGGCATTGGCGTCCGAAGTCTTCAGTTACAGGATCATCCAATCCGTACAATTTACGAGTTGCACGGCTTTCGCCAGTCAGGTCTTGGACTTCCGGCATTGTGGTTTGCATGCGGTAGGCTAGTTCGAATGACTTAAGTCGGTCCTCAAGGATACTGTTGTGATTATTTGAATGATTGAAATTCTGATTAAGCTCGCTCAGGAGTTGCAACTGTTGGCGTTGCTGTGCAGCAGATAATCTGTCGTTGGTTATGTGTTTGAATCCAGCCTTTGATGCAGGGATGCTGGCATTACCAATCGGGGTGCCTTGACAGTGGGATGGTAGGAAGGACGCCCCCCAGTTATTCACGCCGCCATGAGCGAGGGTGGGGCAGATTGTAATGAATGCTGGCAAGTTCTTGTTTTCACTACCTAATCCATAGGTAATCCATGAACCCATGCTAGGGCGAACAAACTGGTCTGCTCCGGTATGCAGTCGAAGGGAGGCTGCTCCGTGGGCAGGGTTTGTGCCATGAACGGAACGGAGGATGCAGAGGTCGTCTACATGTTGCGCGATTTGGGGGAAGAGTTCACTGACTGGAAGACCACTCTCTCCATGACGATGAAATTTCCAGGGTGACTTGAAAAGGTTGCCTTGTTTGGCAAAGGTTATCTTCGGCAGAGGAAAAGGCAGTGGTTTACCATGATCGCGGTCCAGAAGTGGTTTCGGGTCAAAGGTATCCACATGTGAGGGGCCGCCCTTCATAAATAAAAAAACGATCCTTTTCGCCCGAGGAGGGATGTGAGGTCTTGGAGTTGATTCTTCTGCCAGCAAGGAGTTGAAGGCAAGGCCTCCAAAACCTACCGCGGATGTCTTCAAAAATTGGCGCCGATTTTGTGAGTTCACCTTACATACATGAATTCGTTACTGGCTAACAAGGTTTGGCACAGAAGTGCCCATGCATCGTTGTTATTTTCCAAGAAGACCAGACTACCCTCTAGTTCCGTATCCTGTGGCATACGTTGGAAGCAAGCCATCCATGCCTGATGGATTCCATTTTCCCGACTACCCAGTTTAGATACCTGCTTTGCAAGTGCTTCCGCTGAATCCATGACTAGGGGATCATTCAGCAAGATAAGAGCCTGTGGTGCAATCACCGTTTCATTACGAGTTCCTGTTGGAATGGTTGGGTCCGGGAAGTCAAATTGATCGAATAATGGGTAAAGGTTATTACGAATTACCGGGAGGTAGGCGGCTCGGCGTAAACTATTGTACTTTGTACGGTCTCTCGAGGTGTGGTTGAAGACCATTTGGCGGTTTCGTAGGGGCAGGGTTTTTCCTCCAAGCGTTTGGTCCAGTTGACCCGAAACTGCCAAGATGGAGTCCCTGATTTGCTCGGCCTGAAGACGACGCAGGTTCTGCTTCCAGTGAAGTCTATTCTCTGGATCTGCGCGAAAGTGCATGGCTTGATCAGGATGGCGCGAATCCATTCGCCATGTGCTGGAGTTGAGGATGAGGCGGTGCATCGCTTTGATAGACCATCCAGATTTCACAAATTCCGCTGCTAACCAGTCGAGGAGTTCCGGGTTAGAAGGACGTTCGCTTCTTACACCAAAATTCTCGGTGTCTGTTACTAGACCCCGACCGAAGTGCCAAGCCCAGATACGATTAACCATGACCCTGGCAGTCAAAGGATGTTCTGGACTCGCCATCCATCTGGCAAGTTCGAGACGTCCACTGGTTTTGATAGAAAATGGTGTGGGTTTCTCAGAACTGCGCATCACTAGAGGAAATCCTCTATGAACTTCTTTCCCGGGAGAGTTATGGTTGCCGCGAATCAGAACTGGAAGTGTATCGACGATCTCTCCTTCACTGACTCCCATCAGCCCAGCTTTGTCCGGTGCTGACGTCTCAAACTCACGGGCTACTTCCTGCAACCGGCGATATTCGGTGAGAGTTTTTGCGTCAAAGGCGAATGTGTCTACATTCGGTACAGCAAGAAACCCAGCATTATTGTACAAAGCAGCCCTTGCAGTTTCGAGACGGGCATCTTCCAGCTTTTTCGTCTTTGGGTCTTTCTTACGAGCAGCTTTGAATGCGTTCTGGGTCTCTTTCAACAGCGATGAATAGTGAGAACGTAGACCTTCTTTGTCTCCTGCTTTAGCAAAACGATGCCAATCCGCGAAAAAGGGTTGATCACGGTTGTAGTTAAGATGCATTCGGCAGTGGTGGAGAATCCGAGTGTGGAGTCCCCGAGGTTTGGCGATAGATTCGACATGCCGAAGACTTGCGCCTGGTGCAAAATCCAGACAGGCAACAAGATATTCAGTCGCATTAGAACGAGCCACCCCCCTTAGCCGAACGATCTCTTTGCTTTTGTATGTGGAGGCTGCAGATTTCAGTTCCTTAATCTTTTCGTCGATCAATCCTATGCGTTCATTTTCTTCGTCTGTGCCTATTGGGTGCTCGTACCACTGCTTTCTGGCGCCAGGTTTAATTTCCTCTAAGGTCGTCGTGCTTTTGAAAATCGCGGCTAGGGAATAGTAGTCCGTCTGGAGAATGGGGTCGAACTTATGATCATGGCACCGTGCGCATCCAAAGGTCATACCAAGAAAAGTTTTTCCCAGCGTGTCCAACTGCTCATCGATCACATCCATCTCCAGTTTTTTGATATCAGGCTCTGCAAGAACTTTAGGGCCCAACTGAAGGAAGCAGGTGGCAGTCATGGATTCTTGACTGGCATGCTCAATCAGGTCTCCGGCAATTTGCTCGATTAGAAATTTATCGTAGGGCTTATCTGAATTGAATGCGTTGACTACGTAGTCGCGATAGCGCCATGCGTTGCCGAAGCCAAGATTCTCATCTAATCCGTTCGAATCTGCATAGCGGGCGACGTCTAGCCAGTGTCTTCCCCAGTGCACCCCATATTGAGGTGATGCGAGTAATCTTTCTATCAATTTTTGATAGGCGTTGGGGCAGTCATCATTGAGGAACGCTTTTACCTCTTCGTGCGTAGGGGGTAATCCGGTTAGGTTCTGGGTTGCTCGGCGAATCAATGTGCGCTTATCTGCCTCAGGAGCAGGCGAGAGATTGCTCTTTAATAGTAGGTTCAGCACGAAGGCATCAATTGGCGAACGAATGAAGCTAGATTCCAGTTTTGGTATAGTTGGCTGTGCAACAGGCTGAAAGGACCAGAAAGTTCTACCTTCTTCAACGGACATACCCCTTTGGGTTGAGAGTTTTGTTGAAGGTTTATCTCTGGGATCGGGTGCGCCCATACGAATCCATTCTTCCAACTTCCGTATAGCACCAGCAGAAAGCTGGTTCTTGGGGGGCATCTGTAAGTCTCGGTTTTTATAGCGGATTGCATTTACCAACCTACTGCCTTCTGGGTCTCCGGGTGTAATAACTCTCCCGGAATCCCCTCCCGCTTCGATGCCCACACGTGAATCCAAAAGTAAACCGCCTCTTACCTTCTTTCCCGATGAGTGGCATTCATAGCAATGCTCGATCAGAATGGGCCGGATTTCCTTTTCAAAAAAATTTATTCCTCCCTTTTTCGCCAACAATCCATGAATCGGTGTCAGCATTAACCAGATAATGAAGACATTGTGTTTCATGAAATGAGAATCAGCGAAGTAGAGCAACGGGGTGTATAGATTTGTAGCAGAATACATAAAGACAAGCCTGGACTCTTTGGTCCCAGTACAAGCTTTTGGTCATCATGCTTCCTCATTATTGGTTAACGATAATACCGAGGTTTGTTGAGAAATCCATATCGTTGATGCGGTATTTTCGTTGCCAGTAGCTGTATTTAAAACATCCAACCATGGCTTATATAAAAATGCTGATTAAAAAACATCTCCTACCGATCGCTCTTTTTCTTTCGGTCGTTTCGCAAAATTTTGGTAAAGACAAGTCTTCGACTTCTTATGATTGGACGACTGATCATATGCAGTTTGGGGTTCGTTGGCAACCATTCGCAGGACGTCCTCAAAACAACTTATATGATTCCAATCGTCCTGTCTTATCAAAGCACAGCAGTTACGCACAGTTTTGGATTAATTGGGCAGCTGCAGAACCTCGCGAGAACAATACAAACTACCGAGTTGCAATGTCGGCTTACCTCAAAGCCATTGATCAGGCTGTTAACCTATGTGCGTCCAGAGGAATAAAGGCGGAATTTGTCATGTGGCACTGTCCGGCTTGGGCTTCAGAATCAGGGAAAGCAGGACCTTGGCGCCCGAAGGCAGGAAAATATGCTGAGTTTGTGACACGGTTGGCTAGGCATTTTAAGGGCCGTGTAGGTGCTTATCAGCCATATCATGAGGTGAATATGCAATCCATGATCAATGATGCTGACATTGATTTCGTCATGTCTGAAATCTTTCTACAGGGTGCACAAGCGATCAGGGCAGTGTATGCCGAAAAACCAGCTAAGTCCGTCATAATATCGACTTCGGGTACTTCTCCCTGTGAACCATGTGGTGTATTAAAGGGATTGAAGGGTGGGGGAGCAGTTGCTGTTGATGATTACTATAACCGACTAATTGCCAATAAGCCATTGATGGCTGTTGTCGATGCACTCAATCTAAACGTTGCTGACCATGCCAATGGATACGGTAAGATGGATGGCAAAATTATTCCGAATGTATGGGCTCAGTATGACCTCGCCCGAAGTAAACTCGACAAAGCAGGGTATCACTCAAAAAAGATAATGTCCTCTGAGTCTTGGATTGTTTGGGACAATTCACGCAATAATCACGACGTAAATAAGGATGGGAAAAAAGATGAGCGTGATGCCTTCGATAAGTCTGTAACCATAATCGGCAAGATGCTGGAGCGAGGACTCAATACCATCAATCTACCATGGTCAGATAATTCAAGTCCATGGTCCATGGGTTTGACAAAGAGACATGACTACAACGGAAGGATTAAAAAACTGAATCCTAGTATTGTAATACCTGCGAGGGGAGGAGGGCCAGATATTGTAACAGCCAAGGTTGCTTTGGGTGGTTCGGACAAGAGTTTATATTTTCACAGAAAGATCAGAAAGGAGGAGAATGATTTTTCGGTTAAGAATTTTATCGATCCATCAGACCCCAATCACCTCCATTACTACGTATGGAGATGGTACAGTCAGATTGCTGGTGGCTCAGACGAAGCCATACGTCATGCTATTTCGGGTGAGGTGGGTAATGATATAAATATCTCCGGTCTTGGATTCACTGGTAAGGAGAAATACAAGATCGCCTCCTACAACCGTACCAAATCAAAATTCACTGTTTTGGTATATTCGGGTGGGGCGGACGGATCTTCTTCGATGAAGGTAACGATTCCCTCGACCATCCAAGATGGAAAAGTCTACAACAATGCATCTTCTTTAAAAGACTTCCGTGGTGAAGGCTTCGTAGACGGAGACACTTATCAGGCTCGATTTGTGACGAAGAATATCAGTCGAAACAATGGCAAGGATCTAGCGAGACGAGAAGAATTGATTCAGCCAGCCAAGGTTGTGGATGGTCAACTTTCCGTTGAGGTGGGAAATGTGCAGAAGTTTACCAGCATTGAGTTTTTTAAGCCCTAGATGGTAAATGCTTACAGCGGTTTCTCTGTCTCTTCGGAGATTTAAGAAACTTGATGATGCTGTTATTTTTCAAGCGGAACCTCTAGTGACATATCGAGATCGAGTTTGTTGATCTCATCTTGGAAGCGTAGTGCCAACTTTGGAAGTGGTGTCCTTTTGAGCTGTTTGCTATTAGTTGCTCGGCTGATTTTGAATTGAACTGTCTTTTCTTCTCCCGGTTTGAGAACCAATTCTATTGCCGAAGGTTTGACTAACCATTGGGAGTTAGGCGTTTGGCTCCAATTCATTTCACCCCTTATATCGTAAGAGAATGAATTGCGTATGGGTAGCGTGAGGGTCTTTCCATGCAGGTTCGTGCCTTTTTCGTAATACTCATCAAAGAGGAGGCTACGCCAAAAGATTTGGTGGCTTTCGGTTGTAATATTTTCGGGTAGTATACCGTCTACCAACAAATTTGCCATCCGGGGTCCTTGGTCGGTCATGGTGACCCAAGTTACGTGGTCGAACTCTCCTAGAGCCGCACCTCTCAATTTACTTCCTCCTCCTGTTGTTCCCAATGTGTAGTAAGCCCTTTGGTTGCGCAGGTATTTCCCATAATGATGGACGTGTCCCGCAAAGACAGTATACTTACGGTTGCCTAACGCCTCTTCGATTTTTGGCCAACCAGTGTCAGAGCGGCGTATGGTCTTTTTACCTTTGATTCGTATTTCAATTCCTTCTTCCATCAACCAAAGTGGCTGATGTATAAATACCAAAGTCCATCTGGCTTTGTGATTTTTTTTAAGCTCTTCAATTGCCCATGATATTTGCTTTTCTCCGATCAGCGGAGGCTTTGAGCCAGGACCATCTTGAGTATTTAGGCATAGAAACAGAACATCTTGATACGTGAAGGAATAGTAACGCACGCCATAGAGATCATCCCATATTTGGTCTGCAACTTCATTTCCTAAGTCATGGTTGCCGGGCAAGTAAAAGAAAGGCATGTCAAATCCTTCAATGAAGGTATTGAATTCCCTCCATTGCTCGCGAAGTAACTGTTCGTTCCTTTGCTTGGCACCTCCTTTGATGAGGTCGCCAACACTAATCACGAATTCCGGTTGTAGTTCATTTAGCTTCTTGACTGCTGTTGGGAAAATGCCGGCACGGACTCCGCCTGTGCGGTCCGATACGAGGGCGAACTGGAAATTTCGAGGGTCGTTCAGGAACGGTTTGTCGGTCCAAGGTTTTTTTTCAGTAGGAACCGAGTGCTTAAAGTGGATGCCGTGACTTGCAGCATCATGTGACCAAGCGGTTTCATTGAGGCATAGCACTGCAAGCAGTAAAATAAGAATGATCTTCAAATTCATAGTCTCCATCGCATATCAGCTTGCAAGTTACTAGTTGCGGAAAGGAATTCCAGGGGTTCCAGCAACGCCAATGCCGTCGACTACAAATACTTTTCCTGCATCCTGTTCATCTAGGGTTGAGTGTATCCCCGTGGTTACAAAAAGACGATCGAGTTTAGGTCCACCAAAAGCACAGGCGGTTGTCTCTACACAGGGGAGTTCTATTTGCTGAAGGCAATTACCTGATTCTGGATCGATACGGAGTACGGTGCCACCATGGCACATTGCAACCCATAGCATTCCTTCTGCATCTATGGTCATGCCATCGGGCGAGCCATTGAATCCTGCTTTCTCCGTATCTAAAACAAGGACGGGTTCACCAATGTTTCCTGAGTCATTTTGATAGGGGTATGCGAGGATTTTCTTAGTGGGTGTATCGATGTAATACATGGTGTTCGCCGCTGCATTCCAGCAAATGCCATTTGAATTAGTTACCTCAGGTACTTTCAGACTCAAGTTTCCCTCCAGATCGAACATGTAGAGGTTGGCATTCCCTGTTTTTTTAACAGTGCTTATGGTTCCAGCCCAGAAGCGTCCTGAAGGGTCACACTTTCCATCATTAAATCGATTCTCAGGACGTTTGTCTGCTTCCGGGTCGGCAAGAACCGTCAACTTTCCAGAGTTTGGATCTAGAAAATAGATTCCAGAGTCTCCTGCACAGAGGAATCCTCCCTCTGCCCGTGGAACCACAGTTCCAATTCGTTCGCCCACATTCCAAGTCTCCTCTTTACCCGTCTGTGGATCCAGCCGAATTAAGGTATGTCCCTCAATATCCACGTATATGAGTCGGTCTTCATGGAAGATTGGACCCTCCCCCCATTTGGAGGTTCTCGAGCCTACTGTGGAAATTGTGATTTCTGCGTTCATGATATCTTTTTTAGATTAGTCGGTTTGAATTTTATTCCACGCTTCAATAGAACGTTTTAAGTTTTCTCGGGAGTCGCCTCGAATTGCATAACATTGAAACCCAACATTGCCGCTAAAGCCGAGATCTCGAAGTATTTGAAATAGATTGTTTTGGTCAAAGGTGCCTCGATCGAGAGTCTGAATAAGCTGCCCCCAGTTATTGCCCCCGATTTCGGCGCCACTTGTGCTGACTTGCCAGAGTAAAGGCTTAGCTTCTGTTAGCGCAGCCTTGAGGTCGGTCTTAGGCTCCACTTTCAGATAATGGCATAGGTTGAACATTACGCCAACATTGTCTCGTTTACATTTACGAGCCACTCGCACCGCATCACCAATAGTGTCTACATAAAATCCCGCGTGGGGATAGAGGACAACACGTAGACCTGAATCCTTGGCTTGGTCAGCAATTTCCTGAACAAAGGCAACTGCATGCTCATCCGTGTGACTCGTTTTGCTTCCCTGAATGTACAGTTCCAGAATAGTGTCTCGCCCTTTGAGTTGAGCGATGGCTTCGCTGATTTCCTTTGCGTAGCTGTGTCCATTTTTTCCCAGTCGGCCGCCGACGTAGAAGCTGAATAGTTGGAGGCCAGCATCCTCGTAGTGTTTGAGGCGCTCGAGGAGAGGGAGGTCGCTTTGAGTCAGCTTGGCCGAGCCGATGCCGTCGTAGCCGAGTTCTTTCAAAACTTTCACTCGCTCTGAGGTAGTCTTGAAATGAACCCCATTCTGAAAGGCGAACACTGGCCAAGTCTTGGGTTTGCCAAGCAAGTTTGTTGAAATTAATATTGCTAGTAGCGGAACGAGAAGGATCGATTTCATAGCTGTTATTTTCAGGCAATCACTTCATTGACCACGTGGCCGTGTACATCTGTCAGGCGACGTTCGATGCCGTTATGGTAGAAGGAGAGGCGCTCATGGTCGAGACCAAGTAGGTGGAGGATTGTTGCGTGGAAGTCATGCAGGGATAAGATGTCTTTTTCTGCTTTCCAGCCAAACTCATCTGTAGCGCCGTAGGTGAAGGGTGCATTGACTCCTGCTCCTGCCAGCCAAGCTGTGAAGCCAAATGGATTATGGTCTCTTCCACTGGCTCCCTTCTGGAACGTGGGCATACGACCGAACTCCGTACACCAAACGACTAGAACGTCATCCAGTAATCCACGGGTCTTTAGGTCTCGGACTAGAGCGGCTGCAGGCTGGTCGAGAATGTGGGCGTGACCAGGATACTGGGCTTTGATTTGCTTGTGACCGTCCCAGTTTCCGACGCCTTCCCCCATAGCATAGGATCCGTTAAATAGCTGAACGAAGCGAACACCTTTTTCAAGGAGTCGTCTCGCTAAAATACAGTTGCGAGCAAAGTCGGCTCTGTTCTTGTTTTTGGTGTCGTCAGCACCGTATTGCTTTAAGATGGAAGCGGGTTCATTGGCGAGGTCGGTCACCTCGGGGATCGACATCTGCATACGGGCAGCCAGCTCATAACCCGCTATACGTGCAGCCAATTCAGAGTCGCCGGGATACTTTTTCAGATGGCGTTCGTTGATGCGCTTGAGCAGTTCACGACCATCGGAGTCGGCTCTACCCGAGAACTTGTCGGGCGGGAAGAGGTGACGGATCTTTTTGGATGCGCTGAACGGAGTGCCTTGGAACTGGGCTGGTAAAAAGGCGTTCGACCAGTTGTTAATAGAGGCCTGCGGATTTCCTCTGGGATCAGGGATAGATACGAATGCGGGGAGGTCCTCGTTTTCAGTGCCCAGAGCGTAGGTCGTCCAGGCGCCCATAGAGGGAAAGCCTTCAAGAATAAAGCCTGTCGACATGTAGGTTTCTCCCGGCCCGTGGGTGTTTGTCTTGCTGGTCAGGGAGTGAATGTAGGCAACGTCGTCGGCAAGGGAGCCAAGCTCAGGGAGAAGGTCACTGGTCATCTTTCCGCATTGGCCCCGAGCCTTGAACTGGCTGATAGGACGAATGAGATTTCCGTTCTCACCCTGAAAGGTGTTTCCAACTCCGGGGAGCGGAGTGTCATGCCGCTTGATCAGTTCGGGCTTAAAGTCGAAAGTGTCTACATGGCTTACCGCTCCGGTACAGTATATGACCAGAACCTGTTTGGCTCGGGCGGGAAAGTGAGTCTTGCGAGGCGCAAATGGGCGTGCTGGTTCAATTTCAGGCCGGATGGGCGATCCCAGTAAGCCATCGTTGGCCAGCAAGCCAGCTAGAGCCATCCCTCCAAATGCGGAGCTAGAATGTTTCAGGAAATCGCGGCGATTCAGCATCGACGCCCCTGCGGGCGAGAGGTTTTCAGACTTATTATCGCTCATTGCATAAAGAGAAACTCGTTTGCGTTTAGGAAGACTCGGCAGAGAGCTGCTAATCCGTGAGCTTCGAGATAGGCGAGGGCGTCCGTAATTTCATCGATTGATGGTGAGCGCCCGAAAGTACGTCGATAAGCTTGGTAAATCTGTTGCTTTGTATCTGGGCCTGCTTCTTTCTTTAGGCGTTGGGCAAACTTGGTGGCGATATCAGCAATGAAGTCGCTATTGAGTAGATTCAATGCTTGGATCGGTGTTGTGGAGCGACTCCGGTTGGGGGCGGCTTGGCCGCCGTCAGGACAATCGAAGGCTCCGAAAATAGCATCTTGCTCCATTCGAATGCGTTGGGTGTAGACCATACGGCGATAATCTGTGGGGCCGAAGGTATCCTTTGGAATCCAGTTACGGGCGTAGTTGGAATTGGGTACAAAAAGAAGAAAACCCGGGCCATACATAGTTTCATCAAGGACTCCAGCAAGGAGCAGCGCATTGTCGCGGATGGCTTCTGCCTCGAGACGTCGTGGAGGGAATCGCCAAAGAAGTTCGGATCCAGCGTCCTTCGCGATGCCATCCTTGCGGGGCTTGGAGCTTTGTTGGTAGGTCTTAGAATTAAGAATAATCCTGTGGATGTGTTTGAGCGACCACTGATTTTCCACAAGTTCTTGGGCAAGCCAGTCAAGGAGTTTGGGGTGGGTTGGGCGAAAGCCCATATCACCAAAATCGGAAGGGGTTGCTACAATCCCACGACCAAAGTGGTAGTGCCAGATACGGTTCACAATGACACGGGCTGTCAACGGGTTATCCTTGTGGATGATCCACTTTGCAAAGGCGATTCGACGGTCGCGCTCAGGTGCATCTGGCTGGAGGTCGAAGCTTTTAAGTTTGGCACGGATAGCAGACAAACCATCGGGGGCTACGATGTCGCGTGGGGCTAGTGGATTACCACGGAAGAGAACGCGAGTGGGAGCAGGTTGTTTAAAGTTGCCGGCGTAGACCTTGGCTGAACCGGAGAGGGTAGCAATGGTCTTCTCGATTTCCTTGGTGCGGGCCAGTTTGGCTTTGCCTTGGGCAGCCTCCGCCTCGGAGTGGGCGGCGAAGTCGTAGGTTTGTTTGGGTGCCGTATATTTTGTGTCGAAGGGGAGGCGTTGGCTTGAGTCAGCTAATATACTCCACTGTCCGGGGTCGAGTGCGCCTTCAATACGATATTTTGTAGGCAGGCGGTCCTTATAGCGTTGGTTGCGATCGCGTCCCCATTCGATGCGTTCGATTTTGACGGGTTCAGGAAGTTCAAGCTGAACCCATCCTTTGCCCTTGGTATTGGAAATCCAGCTGTGCTCGTTTCCGTATTTTCCATCATTGAGGTGGATGAGCTTGTGTTTGGGGTTTCCTAAGTAGTCGCCGGAGGACATTAGCTTGGCGTCGCCGGCAACATTGCGGGAATCGTTGCCAGCAGTCCAAAGTTCGAGTTCATCGAGACATGGTTCCGAACCATTGTTTGTGGTCTCTACGGTGAATCGGACATGCCGGACTTCTTTCGGCGTAAGAGTCTCGACGTTGCGGGCGAAGTTCACGGGGGGCCTAAGGGTTGGAGGTCTGGTCGCTGTCTGGTTTCCATCGTCAGCTTGGAGAATGATGACATCTGCGGTAACAGCCGTGCCTGTTTTCCCACCCCGCAACACAATAGCCGCCTCCGGACTTAGGTCATGAACCCCTGCATCATGAAAACCACTCCACAGAGGCTTGCTGACGACCTTGCCAGAGCCGTCTGCAAACAATTGTTGGTTAACGGTTGCAATGGTCTTCCGGTCGTTCTGCGTGATGGGGTCACCATCGGTATCGATTTGGTAAAGCGCATCTTTGGTGTGGGTTTTCCAGCCATTGCCCCAGGATAACCAAATGCGGAAACTTCCCTTGAGTCCCGGGCGGTATGCAGCCAAGTCGAGGCTTTGCTTATCCTTCCACCAAGTGTAAGTTCCACCGCTGATATTGGCAGAACGGCCCTCGTCGCCAGGGTCGTTGCGGAAACCTCGTTGAGTTCCATCAGGGTTCGTGCCTTTACCAGCAATCTTCTGTAGGAATTCAACCCGTCCTTCATCCTCCTCATCAATCAATAGGAATTGTGATGAGGGATTTTGAATGAAACGCCTAAGTTCCTTTTTGAGTTGGGCTTTTTCTTCGGTCAAGTGCTTGATCTTGCGCTGAACCTCAGTGCTTAGCGGGATGGATCTTTCTCCATGGCGTACACCTTCAAGTACGGCCTGCATAGCGTAGAAATCTTCTTGTGAGATAGGGTCGAATTTATGGTCATGACAACGGGCGCATGCAACGGTTAGCCCGAGAAAGGCAGAACTTGTCACACCCACCATGTCAGCTAGTTCGTTGGCACGTTGTTGTTTATTCAAAAGAGGATCCTTGCCTTTCACGCGGTCACTTGGACCGGCGACGAGAAAACCCGTGGCAGCATGTGCGTCTACGATGTCACCTGCGATTTGCTCAAAAACAAATTGGTCATAAGGTTTATCATCGTTGAATGCACGTATGACGTAGTCCCGGTAGTGATAGGCATTTGGGCGCTCGTGGTTGGTTTCGAAGCCAGCGCTATCAGCGTAGCGAACAACGTCCAACCAGTGACGAGCCCAGCGTTCACCGTACCGGGGACTTTCTAGGACTTCCTCCACCATGAGTCTGTAAGCATCAGGGCGTTCATCATCCAGGAAAGCGTCTACTTGGTCGGGAGTTGGCAACAGACCGGTTAAGTCCAAATATATTCGTCTGATGAGTGTGCGCTTGGAGGCTTGCTGCGAGAAATCAAGCCCTACCTCTTTAAGCCGTTTTCCAATGAATGTGTCTACGTTCGCATCATTAGCGGATGATTGCACTGGTTTCAGTGACCAATGGACCTCAGCCGTCAACAAATGGGGTACCAGCAACAGTATTCTGTAGAGCTTTGATTTCACCAATAGACTGAATCGAGTTAGAGTGGGGAAATCTCTTAGCCTTTTAGTGTGTCTTGATTGAGAATCTTTCCATCCTCAGCATTCCACTGGTAGGTCGTCATCCGGTTGTCATCGTAGATTTCCACAATTCGGTAGCCTTTTTTCGCACCCCAACTTCCGCCAATATGGCTATCGAAAAAGTATCGGAGATCGCCCGATACAAGATGTCCTGTTTCTCCATGGTTGTGACCGTGAAAAACTGCTCTTACATTATCGGTCGATTCAAGAAGCCTCATCACCTCTTCTCCCTTTTTTGCTTCATCAGGTTGGTGCACTCCATGTGCCGGCCAGCCATCCACCTTGGCTTTGCGTTGGGCTATGTGTATGAAGACGAAAATCCCCGCCGCTGAGGAATGTTCCTCAAGTTGATTTTTAAGCCAGTTCAGGTCTGCTGCGAGATATGTGCCAGCGTTTCTAGGTGCGGAGGTATCGGCCAAGATGAAAGCGAAGTCATCTTGTTTGAAGACGTGGTTGGCTGGATGCCCCCAAATTTTCTGCCAAGATGCGGTAGCAGAATTTGGGTTTGTGTCCAAGAAGTCATGGTTGCCCTTGATCGTGTAGTAGGGGGCCTTGAGCTTTTTCAAGTGATTGTCCCTCAAGCTGATTAATGCAGGAGACGAATCGTGTGTGAGGTCACCATTAAGGAAGACTGCGTCCAACCCTTTGCTTTCCTTCTCTTGGTTTAACCACTTGACCATATTGTCTGTGCTTTCCTTGAACGGGGTTTTGCCTTGCCCAAAGTGAAGATCAGAAGCTGCGGCAAAACGGAGCTTAGGTTTTTGTGTTTTAGGAATGTCAGCTGCTTCACACCAAACAGCGGGGAGTGCGGACATACCTAGGCCACAGGTTCTTATGAATTCCAGACGGTTGGTTTTGTAATCTTTCATTAATTTGAATTTGCTCACTCAGGGACAATACCTGCAGTGCCTATCTTTTCTCCAGAAGTTTTTCCAAGCCATTTAGATTCGCTTGTAGAACTTCTTTAGTATCGAGGTGGCTTTGGTGGTCGAGGATTCCGATAGGTCCTGAGTATCCGCTCTCAAGCAGAATCTTGAGCATCCTAGCATCATGTTCACCTTGTCCTAATGTAAGTATTTTCGGTTTTGCACCGGTGTTCATTCCATTGAGGTTTAGGCAGAGCAGATAGGGCTGCATAAGCTTCATCGACGGAGTCCAGTCATCGATTTCTCCGTGGCCATGGTGCCAATTATAGACGATGCCCACGTTGTTATGCCCAAGGTCTTGTAGGCGTTTGCAGACTGCGACTAAGTTTGCTGGTTCGCCTCCCCAACCTCCGTGGTTATAGAGACCTAGCTTGCAGCCTATTTTACCTGCTTCCTTGGCTAGACCAGTCAAAGATTCTGCTGCCGCATCAATCATAGATTTCTGGTTGCCTGATTTGGGAGATTTGAGCGTGCGCCAGATTTGAGGTTGGATGCCATGTTTTTTGAATAGCTTAAATGCATCTGGGTGAGCATTCCAGAAAGCAAAGAACTCGATTCCGTGTTTTTTATACTGAAGGATTTCCTCTTCAAACTCGCTTACATGCTGACTGCGCCAGTCATAGGCACTACGCTTGAGTCCCAAATCTACAAGCATCTTAGCACGAGCTTCCGGACCACGTTTTTTAGCATCAAATGGTACGATGCACCAAGCGACCAAGTTTTCCCTACGAAAATTTTCAGGAATAACACT
The DNA here is from genome assembly GCA_913048125.1 of uncultured Opitutia bacterium. Lineage (GTDB taxonomy): Bacteria > Verrucomicrobiota > Verrucomicrobiia > Opitutales > JABJCN01 > JABJCN01. The sequence continues at coordinate 22,243 of CAJWWL010000010.1, forward strand.
ATCTGCTGGATAGGAGGTTACATCGGTTAGCGTAAATAAGAGACAAGCTAATAGGCTCTTAGGCATGAAGCTAACTACCAACGAAGCCGAGCTCAGCTGTCAAGCGATGGACAGAAAGGAATATCTATTCTTTTCTCCTGCGTGACGGTCTTTGCCGGATTTCCTGTATTTTATTAATGGCTTCCGACTTAGTCACTTGACCGTCCTTATTGTGGTCAAGTAAGCCAAAGAGTATGGGTCTTGGAAGTTCCTCCTTCGAGAGGAAGCCGTCAGAGTTCTTATCCAACTGTTCAAACATTCCGGGGGCTGGAGTGGAATCATCGACAGGTGTCTCATACTCTACATAACCAATCAACATCTCGTTGTTGGTCTGTTCACCCCAGTAAACGGTTGCTTCTGGGTTCGGGTTGGCCGGGTTGTTGGCGCTGTTGTCAAACCAACCGCTCACTTCGACGCGACTTCCTGCGGGAAGTTCGTAGGGATTTCGTAGTTCATAGCGAATTTGCCAGTTGAAGTCGTAGCGCGGGACTTCGAGTAGCGTTTCCCGGCGACCATCCGGAAGAACAACCTCGTAACGAAAGGCTTTACCGCGAAGGTGCATGTGCGGCATGAGGGCCCTTATTTTAATCTCATTATTTACCGACTTTGTCGCAGTCAGTTTGTGGTTTTCAGCATGAGGTGGGATTTTGAAATCCCGATTGCGGACGCCGAAGTTGCGGACCTTGTAAATTGGCTTTTCTTTGGTAAAGCGCATCCCGAGTCTTGTGCGGTCTATCGTTGCCACCCCAGTTGGTGTGTAGTGCATTTGAAAATGTAGCGTGGCACCTGCAGGAAGAATTCTGGCCGTTCCTTCAGGAAATGTTACATGGGTGTTGCCTGGCACATAGGCAGCCAGAAGTTCAGGGCGACTGCGTCCCTTAGCTTTCGTATCCACAGCGAAAACGATGACATGATGAACCACTTCCGGCGCGGTGGGTAGAACTTCAAAAGCTTGCACCCATCGATCCTCAGGAAAGTTGGTTTTCACTCTCAGATTTACATAGGGCATCGTGCCAGAGGCTTTGATCGCGATTTCCTCTGGGAGCTCATAGATAATGTCTGGCTTACCAATACTCCATTCCTCAGGAAATTGGCGGGCTATTGGAGCGTCAGCAGGATCTCCCTCAGGTAGACCTGCCTTGATCCAAGCCAGTAGGTCGGTCTTGTCTAGCGGGGGAAGGCTTCGATCATTAGCCCATTTGCTGGGATACTTGCCTTTCTCTGAAGCAGCAAACCAAGGAGGCATCAAATTATCACTCACCATGCGGCGGACCATGCCTGCGTTCTCACGGATGTCCTGATAGCTGGCTAGAGGGAACGGGGCAACGCCCCCATCTCGGTGGCATTCCATGCAGTGCTGTTGCAAGATGCGGGATATGCGGTTATGGAAGGTATGGTTGGTTTGAGTTGCCTTGCCTTCATTAGTTAGCAGTTCGCAACCAGGCGCTGTCATCGCACGGTAGGGGAGATTCTTGCCTGAGAGATGGGCGTCGAGAACCTCTATCAGATAATGTTGTCGGGCATCATCTCGTTGATAACCCAGACCATAGCGATCATCCACTGCACCCCTATACAAGAGGGTACGTGCACCATCTAGAACAAACACTTCCGTGGTGGTCTTGGCTCCGAATGTCTGAGTTAGAGACTCGTCCTTATCCAGTACAACAGGTCCGTCATAACCAACCTCATTAGAAAGTTCTTTCAGGTCTCGCTCCGAATTTTTGATAAAAGTGGGGTCGATGAAAAGAAAGCTAACTCCCTTCTTTGAGTAGGTGTCTTCAATGGCTGCTAGAATCGGCGCGAACCTTTTGCTCAGAGGACAGTTCGGTCCAGTAAAGGCGACTACTGTTGCCTTCCTGTCGTTGAAGTCTCTAAGCCGACCACTCTTTCCATCAAGAGTTTCAAATTTTACATCTTTTACCAATAAACCGACCCCACTTGCTGCCGGGTCTAGGGGTTGAGGCGCCTGCTTAATCGGCGAAGAAGATTCGGCCGAAATAGAAATAGCGATTAAAGGCAGAGATAATAAGATCAAATAGCGCATTACATTGTTGTACGCCCAAGAGCAGTATTAGGTTACTACATTTGTCGTGCCTTTTGCTTAGAAAGGCACCGGTTATTTAACCGAATTCAATCAGTTTTTCTTAATCCAATCGCCGTTCTTTTCCTGTACCCAAGTGCCAGCTTTGGCAATCTTGCGAATCTTCGCGGCGCGTGAAAGTGCAACCTGTGGGACAGGTACATCAAATTTCTTGGCAAAGGCTTCGTAGATAAATTTACGATCTTTGTTCTCCGCAGTTAAGATAGCCTTTTGCTTGTCATCAAGTTCTCCTTTGGCTGCAAGAAGCCCCTTGTTGTTTTCTCCAGCGAGTAGGTTGAGTTTTAGCTGGTCGACAGACTTGATCCGCTCTTTCATGCGAGCATGAGCGGCTTTAATCTCGTCGTCTGCATTTTGAGCAGGAGCAAGTTGTGGGATCAGGCAAAGTCCTGCGAGTGCGGCAAATCGTAAAAAAAGTTTCATTTGGTGTCTTTGGTTATCGGGGTTCTATTCTTCGCTCGATTCGGAAAGGTCGTCCAGATCGCCGAAGAAGTCATCGAGTTCACGATCGAGCTTCACGTTGACGTCCATGGTTATGTTGACCGTGTGTTCCGTTTTAATGGTGTTGCAACCGTTGGTGATAAGGGCTGTTAGAAGAACTAGCCATGTGGTTTTAGGCATCATGCTTTAATACAATGTAGAAGGTGGGCTGGGGGACAAGTTTAGTTTCAGAAAGATAGGTCGAGTTGGCCTTTTGCAGCGTTGCGAATGATTTTCTCAACTTCACCGCGCAGATTGAGGTCTAGGTTCAGGTTGATCTTGCTATTCTTTTCCTCGTATGTGCCTCGAATGCTGGCTTTTGCTGGTAAAGGGCGTCCTTGGGAATCCTCTGTAAAGAGTTGGATTTCCATTTCCTTAAGTTGAAGGTTTTTCATGGCACGTTCAGCGAACTGCATCTTCTTAAATTGTGTACTTCCGGGCTCCGATTTTTCAGTAAATTTTCCAGTGGCTTCATACTTTAGTCGTCCAGAGGTTCCGGGATTCATTCGTAGGATTCCAGACTCTAACTCTAGCTCGTGCTGAGCGTAGCGGAAGGGGAGTGTGCCCCCGAACTGTCCCTCTAGTTCCAGTGGTGGAGTTTCTGCCAAAGCCAAAACCTTTTGGAAGTCTATGTCTTCAAGTAGTAGTATGCCAGTGGCTAATGTTTCATAGCCATTCGGTTGTAGGGTGGCGGGACCTAGGCTTAAGGTTCCGCCGAGGGTTTCAAAAGCCCCCCCCGGTGTAAGTAAAATTCCACTCTCAAGAAGAGTTACGGGTAGCTCTCCATTTCTTAATTCTAGCTGGTTGAGTGTAATCTTTCCAATTTTGAGTATGGTTGCTTCCAATGTATGCGGAGCAGGATCGGTTTTGATCTTTAGAACAGTTGTTATGTCGCTCACCTGAAGATTTTTTTCAGGGAAATGGAGGCCAGCTTTGTCTGCCTTTAAGGTGAAGATTTGTTGGCCCAGATTGCCTTCTAGGCTGAAGGTTCCTGACATATTGGCCTCGGGAAGACCAGTAGGCAGAGTGTTCAGTACTGGGCTCTCCTTGAGCTCAACAGGTCCCACGGAGGCACTTAAGGCGTTGAGGATTTCTTCTGGTTTGGGCAGTTGCTCTGTTTTGGGTTGTTTAAAAGAAGCGGCCGTTTGAAGTATTTGTTCGAAGGAGGAATTATTGCCGCCTGCCTTGAATGGAATTTTGATGCCGCTGAATTGAACTTCGCCTTGTATGCCGAGTTGGTTTCCTGAAATTTCAGCGGCGATATTCGATTTTCCAAGGGCTATGTCATCAAGTTCAGCATAATCTGTTGTTATGGAAACCGAGAGTTGTTGGTCGTCCAAATACTTCTCGATCTGAACATCTTCTAGGTGAAGTTTGGCTTGGGGAAGATGAACGACTGTGTGCGTAGATTTCCAGTGGGAGCTTACTGGCTTGTTCTCTGGATCTAGCTGTAAGGTTAAACTACCCTGTTTGAGCTTGGTTTGGACGACATCCTCTTTTTTGAGACTTGTGGTGCCGATTTCGACGAGGACTTTTCCTGACTGATCCCACTTGAGGTTTGCGGGAATCGGTTCCGCGGTAAAGCCATCTATGTTTAAGTCTTTTAGGATGACATTTGCTTTAATCTCGGAAGGGGATAGCTCGGCATCCAAGTTTGCTTGTGCGTCTAGATTTTCTAGAGTCATCTCGTCAGACTTTAGTTCCGGGATGTAAATCGAGGCAGCTGCCTTTTCGAACTTGGCGTTGCGGAATTCAAGGGACGCCTTGATTCTTGTGCTTTTGAGTTCCCTTAGATTTTCGGGCTTTAGGTCAAGAAGTTGTAACCACGACAGCGTGTCGGTAGGCTTTACCTCAAGGTTTATGTCGAGTGCTTTTTGTTTCTGCCATATCTTCAGGATGGCTTTAGAATCTTCACAAAATATCTTAAGGTTTCCGTTCTTATTCAGATTTACATCGATTGTCTTTGTCAGCGATGGGGAATCCTTAGCTAGAGGGAGAATTGTTACTTCGGTTTTCTCCAATTTAACTGAATCGAAAGGCAGTGTCTCTGGGAGCTTTTCTATGACCTCCAGTATGCGTTCATTGATAGAAAGTGGATTGGTGTTTTTGTCGGGCTCGAGCTTTATGGATAGCTTCGCATCTTTGACTTGGATCGAACGTAAACGCTTGTGCTCGAGAAGCTCTCTCAGATCTTGAGTGGTGCGAATCGGAAGGTGAGCGACATGGATGTTTCCAAGATCTAAGCCTTTAATCGTAAAATTCGAATGTTGGGTCCGAAGCTTGTGAAGCTGAATCGATTCTATTTGTAATCCGGTTTTACGGACTTCCTTTAGGAGGATTGGTTCTAACAGCCTTGGTGCGAAGAAGACCACTGATAATGCCCCTGCTATGATCAAAAAGCCTAGACTCAAAACCCCGACTACACATCGCCGCCAGATGGTCTTTGATTTTTTTGGGGATTCAGAACTCATTTGATTTAGGATAGGATTGTCATCCCATACAAGCTTGCCAGCCTAAAGCCTTAATCATGCGTTTTCCTGTACTTCAAACTCTTCACTATGTTGTCCTTATGATCTTTGGCACTGTAGTGACTGCGCAGGATCAGTTTGATCTCGCAGAAGCTATGGAGCAAGTCCGCGCTGATCAGGTTTCGCTTGTTTCGCTTGAAAAGGATTTGAAGGAGCTGGGTAAAGCAAATTTATTATCGGAGATCAAAGATTTGAAGGCTTCGCTTGAGCACAGGCTGGTCTTATTGTCTGAACTTAAGAAGATTTACAATGTAGGGCCTCAATCTCGGGAAGCGGTTCTAGAGCTCCAGATCGAGCAGGTGTCCCGAGAGTTTTCTCGCCGTGTAGAGCTTTTGAAGTTCAAGAAAACCTTGTTTATGCCTCTTTCTTTGATCGAAGACATTCCTGCCCAAAACTTGGTACAACCCATCGAGGTTAAGGCACAAGATTTACAAGCCTTGGCTGGGCAGACTTTCGAGCAAGAGTTTATTCCATTGTTGGAAAAACACTGCTACGAATGCCATGACTCTCAGAGCGCAAAGGGGGACCTTGATTTAGAGGAACTGGTTCATGTAAGACCGTTAGTGGTCAATCGCAAGGCATGGCTCAATGTTTTGCAGCAACTAAGAATTCGTTCCATGCCTCCTTCGCAAGAGCCCCAACCAAGCAATGCGGATCGGCTTGCGATGGCAGCATGGCTAGTCGAGAAAATTAAAAATTTTGATTATTCGACTGTGCGTCAGCCTGGATATGAACCGGCAAAGCGTCTCACACACGAAGAATACAATCACACCATACGAGACTTGCTAGGCATAGATCTCAGACCTGCTGACCAGTTCCCGGTTGACCTCACTGCTTCTAGTGGATTTGCCAACAGTGCTAATAGCCTATTCCTGCAACCAGTTTTACTCGAGCGCTACATCGGGGCGGCGGAAAGAGTGGTGGATACAGCTCTCCGTGGGAACACTTCTCGAGGTTGGGAGCATGTTCTTGGTGGGCGTGAACCAAGAGAGGCTTTGCCCTTCTTTGCCTTACGAGCCTTTCGAAGACCTCCTTCACAGTCTCAGACAAAGGAATTGCTTCAACACTTTGATCAGCTTGTTCGTTTAGGGGACTCCCCACGTGGAGCTTTTGCAGGAACTGTTCAAGTGATTCTATCGTCTCCAAGCTTTCTGATTCGCACTGAGGCCACTCCCAATGACGATTCAAAACTCTTTAGGATCGATGATTATGAACTGGCCAGTCGGCTTTCATATTTTCTTTGGGCCAGTATGCCAGATGATGAATTATTCGATCTCGCTGCAAAAGGTGAATTGGGAAACTCCTCTACATTGGATGTACAGGTTCGACGGATGCTTAAAGACCCCAAGTCTCAGTCGCTTGGTAGCCTGTTTGCCTCGCAGTGGTTGGGTTTTGCTAATCTTCAGCGACACAAGCCAGACCCTATCGATAACCCTTGGGCAACTGATTCACTTATCTCTGCCATGAAGGCGGAGTCTGGTATGTTCTTTCATCGATTGATTCAAAACAACGAGCCTGTGAATCGACTTATCGATGCTAATTTTACATTCCTTAACGAAGAACTAGCTAAGCACTACAGAATTTCAGGTGTGAATGGGTCACACATGCGGCTCGTGTCTCTCAAGGGGACAGGTCGAAGTGGTATCCTTGGGCAGGGGAGTGTACTTGCCATCACCTCTTTCCCTGGGAGGACAAGTCCCGTGGTTCGAGGTAACTGGATTCTCTCAGAATTGCTTGGTACGCCTCCACCTCCGCCTCCACCAAACGCCAGCCAGTTCAGTGAACGAATTTCAGAGAATCGTAGACTCTCTCAGCGGGATAAGCTTAAACTTCACCGTAATAACCCGAATTGTTACGTTTGTCACAACCAAATTGATCCCCTCGGTTTTGCTCTTGAGGGATTCGAATGGTTTGGGCGCAAACGGCGGGCGAGTACTTCAGCCGTGACTGGTCAGCTTCCAAGTGGTCGCAAGGTGATCGGTCTTGAAGGTCTGAGAAATGCCATATTGGAGGAACGTTTTGAAGACTTGTTAAATCAGACTGTACGTAAGATGCTTGCCTATGCATTGGGGCGTCAGTTGGAATATTACGACGAGGCTGTGGTCCGGGAAATTATTGTAGATACTCAGGGAGATGGCGGGCGTTTGCAGGAAATTATTCAATCCATTGTTACAAGTGATTCATT
>CAJWWL010000011.1 GCA_913048125.1 uncultured Opitutia bacterium
CATGCTCGACACTATGCGACAGGTCGAGACCCACTTGCTACAGCGCCACTACGATGGATTCCTTAAAAAGGGTAAACTACGTGGTCGCAGCACGCGTGCGCAGCAGACTTCCGTTGATGCTGATGCTTTCGCGGATACTGTCTCCCACTGGAAGCCACTTCTCACGGCAGCCGTAATCCTATTTGTGCTCGGATTCGTCGCCTACGTCATGAACATGGTCAAGTAGATTTGTTCGACTTTCGCGGGGACCCTGTGACCGCGAACTGTACATCTCTTTTGATCTGCTAAATCTGCCTTTAATCCATCAATGTCACGGGTCATCGTAAGGAGTCGGCAAGAGACCGACAAGATTCGTGAAGCCTGCAGAGTTGCTGCTGATGTCTTAGAGCATATGGCCCAAAATGTACGCATTGGAATTTCTACGCACGAACTCGATCAAGTCGCAGGTAAGCGCATGGCTCAACTTGGTGCTGAAAGTGCGTGCTTAAACTACCGAGCCGGAAGCAAGGTCTTTCCTTGTCATACCTGCATTTCTGTCAATGAAGAGGTTGTACATGGCGTGGCTAGCTTGCGTCGTACCGTGCTTGCTGGAGATGTTGTATCACTTGATGTGGTTGTGCGTTACAAGGGCTACATTGGAGATAATGCCCGAACTGTTATTGTTGATCCTATTTCCGAGGAGGCTGCCTTTCTCGTGCAGACCACTCGCGAAGCTCTTCACCATGGTATCTCTTTTGCAAAAGTCGGTAATCGTATCGGTCAGATCTCTAACGCAATCCAGCAGTACATCGAATCCCGTAATCTAAGCATTGTACGTAATTTCGTCGGTCATGGGGTAGGGAAGGATATGCATGAGGAGCCACAAATTCCAAATTTTGGTCGTAAGAATGAAGGTCCGAGACTGAAGGATGGAGTCACCCTTGCTATTGAGCCAATGGTCAACCTTGGTTCGCATGAAGTCGATATTCAACCGGATGGATGGACTGCTGTGACACGGGATCGAAAACTTTCAGCACACTTCGAGCACACCATACTTGTGACGCGTTCAGGACCAGAAATTTTAACTATTTGCAAAAATTAGCTTTGCAAAGTGCTCGGAATCCATATCTTCCCCCTTCTTTTTTCCAAATCTAAACCCTAATCAACGACCTCAGATGGCACGTTTCCTCGGCGTAGAAATCCCCAACAACAAAAAATTGGAGTACGGACTCCGGTATGTCTATGGCATCGGTCCACACCGGGCAAAAATTGTCGCTGAAGAGTCTGGCATAGATCCCAATACTCGCATCAGAGACTTATCTGAGGAGCAACTTAATCACCTAGCTACCTTAATCACCGATCGTTCTGGCGAAGGTTCTGAAGATCCTTGGCTTGTAGAGGGTGATCTTCGACGTCAGCTTGCAGGTAATCTTAAACGTCTTCAGGCTATCAAATCCTATCGTGGACTTCGCCACCAACGAGGACTCCCTGTGCGTGGACAGCGCACAAGCACAAATGCCCGTACTCGCAAGGGTGCCCCTAAAACCATCGGCGTTGTTCGCAAGGGCTAAACCTGATTCCTTTTACACTACTTTAACCAATGAACGAAGAAAACGAAAGCCAGACTCCTGAAGAGGACACTGAAGGCAATCAAGCTGAAGCCTCTACTGAAAATTCCCCTGAGGAATCTACTGCTGAACAGGATTCTGCCGAAGAAACAGCTCCTGCACCTGAAGCCAAGTCTGACGCTGGTAAAAGTGAAGCAAAACCTGAAGCCAATGAAGATGCGTCTTCTGATGGTTCTGCCGATGGTCAAGACTCCGAATCAGATGAGAAGGAAGCACCAATCAAGAAAGAGGAAACTGCTGAGGATCTTCTCAAAAGTGAGTTGGCTGAAGTCAAAATCCGTCGTGCCAAGGGTAGTAAAAACATCACCAATGGTATCGTTAATGTAACTGCTACTTTCAACAATACCAAAGTTAACATCACCGACATGCGTGGCAACACGATCTCTTGGTCCAGTTCTGGGAAGTGTAATTTTCGCGGATCTCGGAAGTCGACGGCGTATGCTGCCCAAGTCGTTACGATGGATGCTGGTCGTGCAGCTATGGCTCATGGTCTCAAGGAAGTGGTTGTGAAACTCTGTGGTCCCGGGATGGGGCGTGATTCAGCTGTGCGTGCGTTGCAGTCCTTAGGTCTTACTGTCACCTCTATCGTCGATGTGACACCTGTTCCCCACAATGGTTGCCGCCCTCCCAAGCGCCGCCGCGTCTAACCTATCTTCTACCTCTACGTCTCGATAGACAACTAATCTTCTATAATTACCCATGGCTCGCTACACTGGCCCAACAACTCGAATCAACCGCCGTTTCAACATGGCGATCTTTCCGCCTAACAAGGCTTTTGAGCGGAAAAAGTATCTGCCTGGTCAACATGGCCCCCGCCTTCGCCGTAAGATAAGTGAATATGGCACTGGTCTTAACGAAAAGCAGAAACTGCGCTACATGTACGGCCTTACTGAAAAGCAGTTCCGCCTCACATTTGAAAAAGCCAAGCGCCAACGTGGTGTAACTGGGGAGATATTCCTACGTTTGCTAGAGAGTCGTCTCGACAATGTCATTTACCGCCTTGGTTTTGGCAAGACTCGTCAAGCTGCTCGTCAATTTGTTGGGCACGGACATATTCGCGTCAATGGGCACAAAGTAGACATCCCAAGCTTTCAAGTTTCCGAGGGAGATGTAATCGAAGTCAGAGAAAAGACATCTTCACGTCAACTAGCCACTCGCAGCTTAGAAGAGAGTACTGCACGTGTCCTGCCTGGTTGGCTCACACTTGATCCCGACGGCTTGCGCGGAACTATTGCACGACTACCCGAGCGCGAGGAAATGGAAACCGGGATTAATGAACAGCTAATTGTAGAGTTTTACAGTCGCTAGTATACCCAACCAACCCCAATTTTTACAACTAACACTTTAATAAGGAAATCACCATGCCTAAACGCGTTGGAAAGTTTGAACTACCGAACCGCTTGGTTAAGATCGATGAAAGCGCAACAGACTCTTACGGCCGCTTCGAAGCTGAACCTTTCGAATCTGGTTACGGTCACACCATTGGTAACTCACTTCGTCGAATTCTCCTGAGTTCTATTGACGGTGCCGCCATCTCATCATTCAAGATGGACGGAATCGACCACGAGTTTCAGAGCGTCGAGAACGTTTTAGAGGATGTAACTGATATTGTTCTCAATCTTAAGAAAGTTCTTCTGAACTGTCATAAGCGTGAGCCAGTTACGCTCACCCTCAATGTCGAAAAGGGTGGTGAGATTACCGCTGGCGACATTGATGGGAATGCTGATGTTGAGGTGATCAACCCCGACCAAGTTATTCTCACCCTTGACAAGAAAATGAGGGTTTTTGCCGAGTTTGAAGTTACAGTTGGTCGTGGCTTTCGGGTTGCTGATGACAACAAGAAAGAAGACCAAGCAATCGGAGTCATCGCCATTGACTCACTTTATAGTCCCGTCACCCGGGTCAAATATACCGTAGAGAACACACGTGTCGGTAAGATCACTGATTACGACAAACTCATACTTGAAATATGGACAGATGGTCGCATCACTCCTGATGATGCTCTCAAGGAAGCTACCGCTATCCTTCGCCATCACCTAGATGTCTTCGACAAGGTTTCCTCAGAGGAGATCGACTTTGAAAGTGAAGCTAAAGAGGTTAGTGAAGAGCAAAACCGTCTCAGGAATCTGCTCAATATGAGTGTTAACGAGATCGAGCTTTCAGTTCGTGCAGCTAACTGTCTCAACAACGCCAACATCACCACCGTTGGCGAGCTTGCAATGAAGAGTGAGCAGGAGATGCTAAAATATCGCAATTTCGGCAAGAAGTCCTTAAATGAGATTAAGGACAAACTTGAACAGCTTGGACTGTCCTTGGGTATGAAGATTGATGAACGTCTTCTAGAGCCTATCAATCAAGAAATCAAATCGCCACCTAACGTAGTCATGCGGCACGCAAAGCACAGCAACCAGCTTGGGCGCAAAAAAGAGCATCGTATTGCTCTCATGGCAAATATGGCCATGGCCCTAATCAAGAACCGACGGATCCGCACCACACTAGCAAAGGCTAAAGCGTTGCGTCCGTTCATAGAGAAAGTCATAACGCTTGCCAAGAAAGCGCATGCTACTGATGACAAGCTGAAAAAACAGCACTTCCATAGTTTGGCTCTTTCCCGAGTTCGCGATCTAGGCTCTGTAAATCGACTTTTCAACGATCTTGTCGAGGATTTCACTAACCGTGCTGGTGGTTATACCCGCATTTACAAACTGGTCCCCCGTCGAGGTGATGCTGCAGATATGGCCATCATTGAGCTAATCGCTGCAGATGACGAAGGATATGGCAAACGAAAGGCCAAGTCCAAAAAGTCTGCAAAGGCAGAATCTCCTGCTGATGAAACTTCAGATGCAGCAGAGTCTAGCCCCGTAGATACTGTATCAGAGGATTCTCCAGATGCCGAATCTTCAGCTGAAGAATCCTCGGCTAGCGAAGGCGACAGTTCTGAAGATCAGGAAGATATATCTGACTCTGAAGATAGTCCAGACTCCGCTGAGCCTGAAAATACAGACGAGGCCCAGTCCGAGGAAGCTACTTCATCTGAGGAAGACAATAGCTCCGAAAAGTAACTCCATCCTCTTCTTGTGCAGTCCCTGTGCTGAACCTAAATTGGATTTACTTCATTTGTACTGGTGGATCGTTAGTTTTTCTAGGACTACTCTGGCTTTGGTACGATCGGCAGGACAACGCTTTCTACCAGCGCGACCGTAATCGCTTTCTCTTTTATTGCATCAAGTGTGGAGATCTTTACCGGGGACTCCGAAATGAAAAAGAATGTGACTGTCCCCACTGCGGTCACCGTAACTTGAGACTGCGTTTTTAGCATTTTTCAATCATGGCCATCATAGCCGTACTTGATTTCGGATCACAATACACACAAGTCATTGCCCGTCGTATCCGGGAGTGTCAGGTGCTAACACGTATTTACCACTACACAACCCCTGCCTCCAAACTTGCTGAAGAAGGTGTTGCGGGTGTTATTCTTTCCGGTGGTCCCGCCAGTGTGCTTGCTGATGAATCTCCCCGTCCCGACCCAGGTGTGTTCCAGCTTGGTGTCCCTGTTCTGGGTATCTGTTACGGCTTACAACTGATGGCAACTATGCTGGGTGGCAAGGTCGGGCATAGTAGTCGCCGCGAGTACGGTCGTGGTCTTCTTACTTTGGATGCGCTTGATTCACCTTTACTTAAGGGGATCCCATCAGACACCCGAGTTTGGAACTCTCATGGAGACAAAATTGAGAAACTTCCAGCTGGATTCACGCAAGCTGCCTCTACTGAAAACTCTAGCTTTGCAGCCGTTGAGGACCGAGATAGACTTTTCTTTGGACTACAGTTTCATCCTGAGGTTGTTCATAGTGACCATGGTCGAGAAATCCTGGAAAACTTTATTTTTGGGATCTGTGGATGTACCAAGAATTGGACCATGTCTGGTTACATCGATAAGGCTATCGATGAGATACGCCAGACCGTCGGAGATAAAAATGTAATCCTTGGCCTCAGTGGCGGGGTAGACTCTTCTGTTGCTGCTGCTCTTGTTCATCGAGCTATCGGACCTCAGCTAACCTGTGTTTTTGTCGACAATGGTTTACTTCGTAAGGATGAGCGCCAGAAGGTTGAAAACCTTTACGCTTCCAACTTTAATCTAAACCTCAAGGTTGTAGACGCCACAGATAAATTTCTAGACGCACTTGCTGGAATCACCGACCCAGAAACAAAACGTAAAACCATTGGCCATGTTTTCATTGATGTATTCGAAGAGTCTATTCGTGAAATCGGTGAAGTGAACTTTCTTGGTCAGGGAACATTATATCCTGATGTAATCGAGAGCGTAAATATTGCTGGAAATCCTTCTGCGGTGATAAAAAGTCATCACAACGTGGGTGGGCTCCCTGAGAAGATGAATTTGCAATTGCTCGAACCCTTGCGAGAGCTCTTCAAAGACGAGGTGCGCGCATTAGGCGCAGAGCTTGGGTTATCAAAGGAAGTTCTTTGGAGACAACCTTTCCCTGGCCCCGGTCTCGGCGTACGCGTGATTGGGGAAGTAACTGCTGAGCGGCTTGAAGTCCTTCGTGAGGCTGATGCTATTCTTGAAGATGAAATGTACCGCTCCGACCTGTACTACAATCTCTGGCAGTCATTTTGTGTATTTCTTCCTGTCCGAACAGTTGGTGTAATGGGTGATGAACGCACCTATGACAACGTAATCGCACTTCGACTGGTAGAAAGTATCGATGCCATGACTGCTGACTGGGCAAATGTACCTCACGAAGTGTTACAAACGGTTTCTAACCGCATTATTAATGAGGTCAAAGGGGTAAACCGTGTCGTACTAGATATTAGCTCGAAGCCTCCCTCCACAATTGAGTGGGAGTGAGTACGGGATTCTACAGACATCCTCCGATTGACGGGGTCTTTAATCCCTACATTGTTGTCTGACGATTAAGTACTTTCATGAAGTCTCTCGTCACGTCTTTTCCTCTGTTGATTGCCGTCATTTCTTATGGGGTTGATGAACCTCTTGATCTGGCTCGTGCCTACTTTGGTTCCGAGGAAAAACTAAATTCAGTTCAGAGCATTTACTACGAGGGTAATATCATCAACCCGGGGGAGAAAGGAAATGGCAGTTTCAGACTTTTTCTAAAAAAGCCACATTTTCAACGTATGGAGATTCGTGTTGGCGATGTGCAGACGATTACCGCAGTGAACGGTTCAGAGGGTTATCGTCAACAGACCGTGATCTCTACAGGCAAAGGGCGTCTTGGAATCCTAAATTCTTCTCAAGTTGAGAAGATCATCATCAACACTGTAGAAAACTTGTTTTTCCTCAAAGGCACCGAATTTAGAAGCGGCAAGATTAACTACTTGGGTAAAACAGAATTACAGGGCCGTAATTGCTACAAGCTCAAGTTCTCTTATCGTGACAACAAACTATTCTACGAACGTTATGTAGATTTAGAGACTGGAAAAATTCTTGCCACCCAAGACGAGCGAGGAGTTATCGTTTATCAGCGTGGAGAAATTCTCTCTGGTGGCATTCGTTTTTCAAAGAGCGTCGAGTCCTACAAGGAACGCATGCATCTTAACACCATCAATTTTGAACGTATCATGGTAAACGCAGCCATGAAAGAGGAGATTTTTGATTTTCCGAATTAACAAACCCAAGGACGACGATGCTGATTTTTCGTAATGACATCAACCAGCTCCAAGATCGCCTAGATGCTTATTTTGTGCGCTCGGGTGACTCTACACAGATTCGAGACACCGTTGCCCGCGTACTGGCCGACATTAAGTCTGATGGTGACGCTGCTGTATGCCGCTACACCAAGCAGTTCGATGGTGCTGAGATCCCTCCAGAAAAATTGCGGGTTCAGATCCCTGAATTAGAGGCTGCTGCTGAGTCGATTACCTCTGATGAGCGATCTGCTATCGAGGAATCCATTCACAACGTTCAGGAATTTCATCGTCGTACGTTGCCAGAATCTTGGTCTGGTAAGAATCCACACGGAGCCACTGTTGGTGAGCTTTATTATCCCGTCCGCCGTGTTGGGTGTTACGTGCCAGGTGGACAAGTCCCATTGGTTTCTACTGTGATAATGAGTTGTGCCATTGGGCAACTTGTAGGTGTTCCCGAAATTGCGGCAACAACACCACCATCTGCGGACGGTCAAATTGCAACGCCTCTTTTGGCCACATTCTATCTTTGCGGAGTGACCGAAGTCTATCGGGTAGGTGGTGTACAAGCCATCGGCGCACTTTCTTACGGCACCGAAACACTTCCTTCTGTTGATAAAGTCTTCGGTCCGGGCAATGCATATGTAATGGAGGCTAAGCGTCAGGTTTTTGGACAGGTAGGAGTCGATTTACTCCCTGGTCCTAGCGAAGTTATGATCATCGCAGATGCCTCTGCTGACCCTCGCTACATTGCCGCAGACCTTTTAGCGCAGGCTGAACACGGCTCTGGTAAGGAGCGTATCTACCTTGCACTCACGGAAGAAGCAATGCTCGCTGAAGTGCAGGATGCAATCGAATATCAGTCGTCCAGTCTTACTCATGGGGCTGCCATTCAAAAGATTCTAAAGAACAATTTTGCTGTCTTTATAGGTGATTTAGATCTCGCGGTTGAAGCTGCAAACATTATTGCCCCAGAGCACTTAGAACTCCAAGTGAAAGATTCTGAGATCGACCGTCTTTCTCAATCAATAACAACTGCAGGTTCTATTCTGCAAGGGCACAATAGTCCCACTGTTCTGGGTGACTTTACCGCAGGGCCGAGCCATACCCTGCCAACTGGCTATTCCGGACGTTCTTTCAGCGGACTGCGTGCCACTGATTTCCTACGTCGTTCAAGTATCGTTCGCTATGATGCGGAGAGTCTTGCTAGTGCTCGGTCAACAGTTTCTAAGTTCAGTTCTATGGAACAACTTGATGCCCATGGGAATTCCCTGGAAATACGTTTCTCCTGATATCTATGGAGGGTAAAGTACATGGAGGCATACTGCCACACATACGATCCCACAAAGGATACGTTCCTGGTGTCCAACCTTCTGATAAGGATTGGATAAAGCTCAACACGAACGAAAATCCATACCTCTGCAGTCCATCCGTCAAAAATGCAATTAATGGCGAGATAGATGATCTTCGCCTTTATTCCAGTCCAGATTGCAAGAGTCTTCGCGAAGCAATATGCCGACGTCACAATGTTTCCGCCGATCAAGTCATTGTTGGGAACGGATCCGACGATGTGCTTAATGTCTTGGCCCGCTCCTTCTGCGATTGGAACCACAGTATAGCTACTATACTTCCATCCTACTCACTTTATCCCGTTCTTGCTAGTCTTCAGAATTCAAAATTAGAGATTCTAGAGTTCAGCAGAGACTTCACACTTCCAGTTGAGAAAATTACACAATCCAAAGCAGGGATCTTCTTCCTGACTTCTCCCAATGCGCCTTCAGGCATTGGTTATGACAACAATACTCTTCGCCAGATATTGACCGCTTATTCAGGGATCCTTGTGGTTGATGAAGCCTATGCTGATTTTGCAGATGAAAATGCAATCGAACTCATTGAAGAGTTTTCCAACCTCTTTATTACCCGCACTTTTTCAAAATCCTATGCACTTGCTGGTTTACGGGTTGGCTACGGAATAGGAGATCCTGAACTCGTTAACACTCTTCATGGCGTGCGTGATGTATACAATGTCGATCGTCTCGCACAAGCTGCAGCTGAGGCTGCAATTGAAGATTTTGATCACTTTGCTGAGTCTTTGTGTAAAATCCGTGATTCTCGAGCTGAGTTCTCGAGTCGACTTCATTCTAGAAATTGGTTTACCTATCCTAGTCAAACCAACTTTGTTTTTACTGAACCAGTTGACTCCGCTGGTAAAAAAGGTCCAGAAGTTGCCTCAAGTCTTTATGAGTTTCTAAAAACCCAAAAGATCCTCGTCCGCTATTTCCCGAATCATTCTTTGACTGAATCTTTTCTACGTGTAACTATTGGCACAGACTCTGAAATGGAAACTCTCAACCGAGCAATCGACCAATGGACGGCGAACGAATAGCAGAAATTGAACGAAAGACTGGCGAAACAGAAATTCGTCTAGCTATAAATATTGATGGTACTGGCAGCGTTCAGTCGCGAACAGGTGTTGCATTTCTCGATCACATGCTGGAGCTGTTTGCTCGTCATGGCCTTTTTGATTTAGATGTTCAAGCACAGGGCGATATCGAGGTAGATTATCACCACACTGTTGAAGACGTGGGAATTGTTCTTGGTCAAGCCGTTCGGCAGGCTCTTGGAGATAAGCTAGGTATTCATCGTTACGGCTTCTTTCTTCTGCCTATGGACGAAACTCTTGCCCGTGTAGCTCTCGACCTCAGTAATCGGCCCTATCTGGCCTACAACGTTAAGGTCAGCAACTACATGATCCGCGATTTCAATATTTGTTTGGTTAAAGAGTTCTTCCAAGCCTTTGCTAATGAATGTGGTTGTAATCTGCACATCCAACTTGAATACGGTAGCGAACCGCATCACGTTGCTGAAGCGATTTTCAAGGGCTTCGCTCGCGCCCTCGATTGTGCTACCCGAATTGATCCTCGACAGGATGGCCAGCTTCCGTCCACCAAAGGTTTGCTGACCTAGCCCATGTCGTCCATCGCCATCATCGACCCGGGCATGGGTAACCTACGAAGTGTTCTGCGGGCTTTCCAGTATTGTGGAGCTAATACTGAAATCATTTCAAAACCTGAATTGGTTCAAGGCCATGATGCCCTCGTCTTCCCAGGTCAGGGCGCAATCGTAGATTGCATGAAGCATTTGTCTGCTACTGGCTTTGATCTACTCATCCGTGAATGGATCGCTGCTGACAAGCCTTTCTTCGGCATCTGTCTGGGTCTACAGGCGCTCTTTGACCATTCTGAAGAGGGTGACACTCCGGCCTTAGGCATTTTCCCTGGTAAGGTACGCCGCTTCCAGCTTCCTCGAGACTTCAAAATTCCACACATGGGTTGGAATCATGCTACTTTCGTCGATGGAGCAAGGCTTCAGGGTGAACTTTCGTCCAGCGAACAATTCTACTTCGTTCATAGCTACTACGTTGATCAGCCTGATGATAGTTTGAACTGGTTGCGAAGCGAATATGGTGGTCAGCTATTTACAAGCGGTATTTCTCGTGGGAATTGCTTTGCTACGCAGTTTCACCCCGAGAAAAGCCAAGAGAAGGGACTGCAGATCTACCGCAACTTTATTGCAGCCCTTTAAGATGTATTAGGACTGGCCTGATTTGTTTATTTGTTCCGCGGTACCTATAAACTCTTCCATCTTAAGCCCTGTCATTTTCTGAATACCTTGAATCAGCCTATATAGAATAAATATCATTATGGCCATTGAGGGCACTAGAATTATGATATAGCTCCAAAACGTCATTCTCCCCATCTCTTGGGTGAAGGCTTCGGTTCCCGTTTCACTTTGTATGAAAATCTTGGCGAGTACGAAATTTAGAATGGCACTTATGAGAAATGATAGCGCCAGCAAAAAAGTACAAGTGCGCAAAAGCTGTTCAAAATCTGATTGGGTGCCATTTACCTCAAGGCGAGTGTTTACTTTCTCCACCTGCATAACCTGATCGTTGTAGATAAAAAGTTTCACCAGTGGGTTGCGGGTCTTTAGCGAAGCAAGAACAGCAAGACCTAGCAGCGAAGGTATCGCCGCCTCCTTCCATGCAATCAATTCTTTATCAACTTCCATTACGGTCATTAGCCCCGTCATGAGTACGCTGGCGAACCCAAGGATAGAAAAAAAGTTGTATTTTCGTCTGACAACGAAGTCATAGATTCCATAACCTATAGGGAAGAGCAGCGCTAACATCATTGCAGCGATACCAGGTTCGAGATTGAGTGATTCAGCGAGGCCAGTAATCCACGTTGAGTTCGGCCCTTTCGACATGATGAAGACCGGTAATGCGAAATTCAGGCCAATGTTGAGCAGTGCATTTTCCTGTTTGGGCGGTGTTTTATGGGTGTCCATACCAATGCTTTTGAAATTGTCCTTTGCGAAAGGTTATAAAGCCTTATCTGCTAATTTATGAAAGCAAGAAAGAAGCACGTCTTAGTAACTGCTGGGCCAACTCGTGAGTACCTTGATCCAGTACGTTTCTTGTCTAATCCCTCCACCGGGAAAATGGGCTTTGCAGTTGCTGAGGCTGCCTTACTAGTCGGTTGTTCGGTTGATTTGATAAGTGGTCCTGTTACGCTTGATGCTCCAGAGGGAGTGGCATTGCATGAGGTTGTTTCCGCGCAAGAGATGTTTTCCGTTGCCAAATCCTTATTTGAAAAGTGTGACTTTTTCATTTCAGTTGCAGCCGTCAGTGACTGGAGACCGACAGAGGTCACAAAGCATAAAATTAAAAAGACTTACGCAGAGCAGGTAATTAAACTCCTTCCAAATCCAGACATCCTAGCCACTTTGGCTGCTGATCGACGAGACAACCAGACCGTCATTGGTTTCTGCGCAGAGACAGAAGATCTGGAAAGCCATGCCCTTAATAAGCTTAAGGCCAAGCGTTTGGATTGGATTGCTGGTAATCTTGTGGGTAAGGCAAGTGTGGGTTTCCAATCAGAGAGTAATGAACTTCTTGTCTTGAACGCTAGGGGAGGGAGGCATGTGCTGGGACCTGGGCCAAAGCTCGAAGTTGCGCAAGCACTCGTTCATTTGATAGGACTCGAGTCTTGAATCAGCTGCGTCTATTCGCACTATATATTCTAAATGCCGCAAAAGAAAAGTTCGCTCGATCGTATACTTGGCAACTTGGAGGATTTGGACTCGGCTAACTTGCCGCAGGTTGTCCAAAGACTAATGCGGGAAAGACGTTTGCTGGAAACAGTATTCAATACGATTAGGGACGGAATATTGGTCATTGATGAGAATGGGGTCATCCAGTATGCTAATTCTCAGGGATGTAAGCTCATCGGGATGCAAGAGGATAATGTGGGGAAGGAAGTTCTTTGGAAGCTAGTTCCTGACTTGCATCGTAGTCTTGAGGGATCGACTTTCCAGACTGACGATGAAGATTCCTTTACCTCCAGAGAGATTGAACTGAGTTATCCTGAAAAAAGACTTGTGCGGCTCTATATCGTGCCTCTGCAAGAAGGCGCAGCGGGAGTCAGGCTTAGAAATATGGCGGTGATCCTAACTGATATAACCGAAGAGCGTCTTTGCACTGAACAGCTTATCGAGAGCGAGAAGGTGAATTCTGTTCTATTGCTAGCCTCTGGTGTGGCCCACGAATTAGGCAACCCACTTAACTCTTTGACCATTCATCTGCAGCTCTTGGAGCGTAAGCTCAAGAAGTTAGATGCCAGTAAGGACATTGAGAAGCTTTTGGCGTCCGTTGAGGTCTGCACTGGAGAGGTCGCTCGATTGGATGGTATCATTACCCATTTTTTAGAGGCTGTTCGTCCCACACCCCCAGATTTCAAGGAACTTAGCCTGTTAAGTTTATTAAACGAAGTTCTCGATGTTCAGGGGGTTGAGTTCCAAGACCGAAGCATCAATGTAGATATCGAGTTTATGGAGAAGAACCCTGTTATTCAAGGTGATGGAGGTCAAGTGAAGCAGGTACTATTTAACCTTTTCAAGAATTCTTTGGAAGCGATGCAGAAGGAAGACCGTCTGAAAATTGTCTGTAGAGGGGACGATGACAGCATTTATTTACAGTTTGCGGATACTGGAATTGGAATAGCAGAATCCGATATTTCGAAGGTCTTTCTGCCATATTACTCCACCAAAGATGGTGGTCATGGGCTCGGCATGATGATTGTTCAACGTATCATGCGTGAGCATGGTGGTCGTATTGGCATTGATAGCAAAACTGGTGTAGGGACCGTTGTTACCCTACAGTTTCCGCGCAAGTACCGTCGTACAAGACTACTTGAAAATGAGTCCGCGAGAGGATAAAGATAAGCCTTAAAATTGTTCTCTAATGCCTGCCACTGTTTTAATCGTAGATGACGAGAAGCACACCCGCGAGGGGCTGGAGCTTGCCTTGGAGGACGATTATGATGTCTATTTGGCGGAAAATCCTGAGGAGGCATTCAATTTACTAGATGCTGAAAGCTTCGATGTAGTTCTTACTGACTTAAAGATGGCAGGTAAGTCAGGAATGAAAGTTATCGATCGCGCTATCCAGTTACCCAATCGGCCAGTATGTATTATGATGACTGCCTATGGAACTGTAGATGTAGCAGTTGAGGCTATGAAGCGGGGAGCTTATGATTTCCTGACTAAGCCAGTGAATCTTGAGAAGTTGGAACTACTCATAGGGCGGGCTCTAGAAGTTCGAAAGACCAAGGAGGAGAACACAGACCTTCATGAACGTTTGGATAAAAAGTACAGTTTCGAAGGGATTATTGGAGAGTCTGGCAGCCTAGCTGCAGTACTTGAACGTGTACGCCTAGTTGCTCCAGCCAATACAACTGTACTTCTTGAGGGTGAAACTGGTACGGGTAAAGAGTTGATTGCGCAGTCTCTGCATCAAAATAGTAATCGTGCTCGTGAACCCTTTGTTGCTGTGCATTGTGCTGCACTTCCGTCTAATCTGCTTGAAAGCGAGCTATTCGGGCACGAAAAGGGCGCATTTACGGGTGCCTCAGAAAAACGTATAGGTAGATTCGAAGCTGCTCATGGAGGTACGCTCTTTCTCGACGAAATAGGCGAAATTGATGCCTCCACTCAGGTGAAATTGTTACGTTTTCTTGAGTCAAAGACCTTTGAGCGAGTTGGAAGTATTCAGCCAGTGCAGGTAGATGTACGTTTAGTTTGCGCGACGAATAAGGACCTGAGGGCAATGGTTCGAAAGGGTGAGTTTCGTGAAGACCTTTATTTTCGATTAGATGTGGTAAAGATTGAACTGCCACCATTGAGGGACCGTGTGGATGACATTCCATTGTTACTTGGACATTTTCTGGATCAGTTTGCTGAGGAGAATAACTTGCCAAAGATAAATCTTACCACCAAAGCTTTGTCCGTTCTTCAAGCTTATCGTTGGCCTGGCAACATTCGGGAATTGCGTAATTTTTGCGAAAACCTTGTCGTTCTCAAGCAAGGTGGGGAGGTCAATGAATATGATTTAGACCCACGCTTCCTGCATACACAAGAGCCTGATACTGAAGGAGAGGACGCGTTAACTCCCATGTATGCCTCGCCAAGTGGCTTGCTATCAAAGGAAGAGAATGAGAAGCGTTTATTACGCAACGCCTTAGTTCAGTCGCATGGAAACCGTACTAAGGCCGCCCAACTCATGGGCATCAGTCGCCGAACTTTGCACCGTAAACTCGTCAAGTGGCCCGAACTCGATACATGAATACTGCCCTTCAGAGAGTTGCTTTACTATCTATATTACTGGGACTATGCATTAATTCCTTTGCAGAAAATAGTAAGTCATTTCGGCTTGTTGGTACGGATTTCTTCAAAGGGGCTATTGCCGAAAGCATACAGCTAGGTAGTCCATCAATTGGTCTTGAAACAGAATGGACTGGGTCCCACAGAGCTCTTCAGTTTCTTAAATCTGGCAAGTGCGATTTGGCACTTATTGCCTGTACCTCCACAGCAGAGATCCCCGACTTGCCTAGCATGGGCAAATTACCTATCGCTTACCGCATTAGTCGAGTTCTTGTTGCCAAGGATAATCCATTAACCGAAATCAATGTAGACCAGCTAGCCGCTATCTTTGGGAGTCGCGCTGAGAGGAAAATCAGTCTTTGGGGAGAACTTGAGCTACAGGGTGCTTGGCGGGCTCGTGCAATAGAGCCCATGCTAGCAAAACGTTTTACTTCTTTTTCCAGGGAGATTCTTGCCCACCATGCTTTAAAGAACGATAGACTGCAGTCTAGAGTGAAGATTCATACGGATGAAAAAGCGCTAGCCATTGCTTTTCAGAAAAACCCTGGTGCGATTGGGGTATTTGCCTCACTGCATGCTGACAGTCTTGGGAAGCCTATTTCTATTGCGCTAAAAGAGGGGGAGGCTTTTGGGGCCACTCCTGAAAACCTATATTTTGGCGACTACCCGTTGCAAATGCCATTCGTACTGCTTTATCCAGAAAGACGAGCTAAAGAGTTACTGCCAGTATTCCGTTTATTTTATTCTGCAGAAGTTGCTCAGGCTATCTTTCAGGCGGGACTCGCGCCCGTACCAGACAATTTTCGTAATGCCGAGTTGAAGAAGGTCACTGAGTAGTTGGCTCGCTATTGTTTTCAAGAAACCGGTTGACAATTGTGCCTGATCTACGAAAGCTCTCGATACTCATTATTGAGCGGGCGTAGCTTAGCTGGTAGAGCGCCACCTTGCCAAGGTGGAGGTCGTGAGTTCGAATCTCATCGCCCGCTCCATTTTTTTGTCCAGGCATGAAAGCTGGAGATTTATGGAACCTTCCAGAAGACTGTACCTTTAGACAGTTCTTCAACCCTGAAGCCAAACCTTGGGATTGGCTTCCACAAATTTCGAAGTCTTTGTCATGCTTTGATTTTCCGGCTACCAACTTAGACGTGCCAGTTGGCTTAACCATTAATGGTGATGTATTCATTGCTTCCAACGTGAGTTTGCCCCCTTATGGAGTCATTGAAGGTCCAGCTTATATTGGCTCAGGATCTGAATTACGGCCCGGAGTTTATATCCGCGGTAATGTGATTGTAGGTCGAGACTGTGTGCTGGGCAATTCAAGTGAGTACAAGAACTGTTTGCTTTTAGATGGTGTTCAAACTCCTCACTACAATTACGTTGGGGATTCGATCCTTGGCAATAAGGCACATCTCGGTGCTGGTGCCATCCTTTCGAACCTAAGACTTGATCAGGGGGAGGTCGTAGTAAAGACAGCTCACGGATCGATGCGTTCGGGACTGCGTAAGTTGGGAGGGCTTTTGGGTGATGCTGCAGAGGTTGGGTGCAACACTGTTCTTCAACCTGGTACTATTTTGGGGCCGCGTTCGGCTGTCTTCCCTGGGATTGCTTTTGGTGGCTACCTTGGTGCAGGAAAGCTAGCGGCAGCAATACATGAGGTTCGGGTAATGGAAAGGCCTGGCTAAACGAATGTTTTATTGGAGTGAGTTTCAAGGGGTTTGAGATAAAAATCCTCTTCTAGCCTTTGCTTTTGTAATCATGATTCTCCAAAGTCGAGAAGTCCTTGTAGGAAGTCTCTGGCCTCCTGTTTGGTAGGATTCTTTGGTAGCTTCTTAAAAGGCTTCTTTGTGGGAGGAGATATTTTTACCTTCTTGGAGGAATCTTTTTTCTCAACATCGGGTGTTGACGATTCTTTCTTGGGGATTGGCTCTTTCTTTTCTATGGTCTTAGATTTCTTTTCTGAAATCTCTTTTACGGGAGCGGACTTCTTTGAGCTTTTTTCTTTTGAAATAGTTTTCTTTGGAGATGTAGGTTTTTCCTCTTTTTCATCCTTTAGCGGGACCTCCTTTGTAGGAGTTTCATCTGGGACTTCATCTTCTTCGTTTAGAGGTGCTTCTTGGATGTCGGGCTCTCCATCTGGTCGGGCAGGTCGGGCTACGCGTTCAACTTTGTGCTTCGTTATCGTAACACCAATGGCGCTTCGGTTTTTGACTGGCATATCAGCAAAGTCGACCTCAACGCTCTTGGTACGAGCACGAGCAGATGCATCAATGTGGACTAAAACGCGTTCTGTCTGCCGGTCGTTATCATAGGTGGCAAAGAACCAGATGCGGCATCCTTTACGATTTTTTATGATCTCGTATTCCTTGTCTCGGGTCACTCCGCCCATTTGAAATCGCTTTGCAAAGGTCTTGCCGGTTTTTCCATCACGGTAGACCATTGCATAGGTTTTAGGTTCATCCTTACGAAAGATTGCGATATGCGCGGGGTTCTTACCGATGAAGAACTTGTCTTGGACGCGAGTGACTTTGACGGTGCCATCCTTGGAAAAAACGATGACGTCGTCCAGTCGTGAACACTTTTCTAATGCGATATCACGTTTAAGACTGTATCCTGCAAAGCCATCTTTTCGGTTTACAAAGAGGGTTTCGTTCGCTGTTGCAACCTGCGAAGCAACGATTCGGTCGAAGGTAGCAACCTCGGTCTTTCGCTCTTTATCTTTGCCGTACTTTTTAAGTAAATCTTTGAAGTAACGGACTGTGTATTTGGTCAGCTGCTTCAGGTGGCGTTGGACTTCCTCGATCTCCTCTTCATAGCCCTTGATGAGTTCATCTGCTTTGAATGAGTTGTACTTGGAGATGCGCTTTATACGAATTTCTAGCAGTCTGAGTATGTCATCCTGAGTAATTTCACGATGGAACTGGTCTTTAAAAGGCTCAAGGCCTTTGTCTACAGTTTGAATGACCCCTTCCCATGTCTCTTCCTTTTCGATGCGCCGGTAGATTCGTTCCTCGATGAAGATTTTCTCAAGGGAGGCAAAGTGCCACTTCTCTTGAAGCTCGTGTAATCGAATTTCAAGTTCCTGCTTCAGTAGGTCTTTAGTCTGGAGGGCTGCATGCCGGACAAGTTCGCTTACGGACAGGAACTTCGGTTGTTCGTCAACAATGACACAGGCGTTAGGAGAGATGGAGACTTCACACTGTGTAAATTTGTAGAGTGCTGGGATCGCATCCTCTGCCGCGATTGCAGCTGGTAAGTGCACAAGGATTTCAACATGCTCAGCAGTGTTGTCATCGACTTTCTGAATCTTGATTTTGCCTTTATCGTTGGCGGTGAGTATGGATTCGATTAGGCTCGTGGTGGTAGTTGAGAAAGGAATTTCTGTTATTTTAACTAGATGCTTTTTGACCTGTTCTATTCGAGCTCGCACACGTATCTTTCCACCACGCTGACCATCGTTGTAGTCGGAGGCATCCATTAGCCCCGCTGTGGGAAAGTCGGGAACAATGTTGATTTCTTCTTTGCGCAATGCGCAAATACAGGCTTCAAGAAGTTCCTTGAAGTTATGTGGTAGGATTTTTGTGGAGAGACCAACTGCAATGCCTTCAGCGCCTTGGGCGAGAAGGAGAGGGAACTTTACGGGCAGGGTTTCAGGTTCTTTGTTCCGACCATCGTAAGAGACGTTCCAGATGGTGGTCTTCGGGTTGAATATTACTTCGAGAGCAAAGGGCGTGAGGCGAGCTTCGATGTATCGTGGTGCAGCCGAAGAGTCTCCTGTGTAGATGTTACCCCAGTTTCCCTGCATGTCGATAAGCAGTTCTTTCTGGCCCAGTTGTACCATGGCGTCGCCGATAGCGGCATCACCATGAGGGTGGTACTGCATGGTATGTCCAATAACATTGGCTACCTTATTGTAGCGACCATCCTCCTTCTCACGTAAGGAATGAAGTATACGGCGCTGGACTGGCTTAAGGCCGTCGTTTATGTGTGGTACAGCGCGTTCTAGGATGACATATGAAGCGTAATCGAGAAACCAGTTTCCGTACATTCGCGCCACATGCATGGAGTCGTCATCCTCTTCTGCACTTTCGCCCGGTTCCATGTAGGGAGAAGGAGTAAAGGGTTCGGCTTCCGGCGCTCCGGCGTCCTCTTCGTCGTTTTCGTCTACAACAGTATCGGGAGAATCAGGTGTAACTTCATCCTTTTCGGGGACGGATACATCCTCGGATTTATTCTCCTCGGTTATGATGTCTTTTTTAGATTGTGAGTCCTTTTTATCGGCCATTCCTCAATGGGTTGTCTCATCTGAGTAAAATGTATGGGACAGTCCTCTTCTGCCTCAAAAAATACTAGGTCAGGCAATGGCCTTTTCCTTGTCAGCTGTTGCGATGGTTTTGACGTTGTCCTTCGGTTTCTCTTCGGCCTCTCCTTCATCCTCAGCCATATCGTGCTCTACGCGGAGATTATCGATGATGAACTCTTGGCGCTCAGGAGTATTCTTGCCCATGTAGAATTTGAGCATCTCCTTAATCGACG
Source organism: uncultured Opitutia bacterium (assembly GCA_913048125.1). Classification (GTDB taxonomy): domain Bacteria; phylum Verrucomicrobiota; class Verrucomicrobiia; order Opitutales; family JABJCN01; genus JABJCN01. Next base: position 19,527 of record CAJWWL010000011.1, read on the forward strand.
ATTTTGTCTTGATAGTAACTGGGTCGAGTCGGATGTCCTCGCCAATGAAGTGCTTGAACTCATCTGGTGATATTTCACCGAGCCCCTTAAATCGTGTGATTTCGGCCTTAGCACCGAGGGCGGAGATAGCTTCTTGGCGCTCCAGTTCGGTGTAGCAATAGCGAGTCTCTTTTTTATTGCGCACGCGGAAGAGTGGTGTTTGCAGAATGTACAGGTGTTTTTCTCGGATGAGTTCAGGGAAGAACTGAAGGAAGAAGGTAATCAACAGTAGTCGGATGTGCATGCCGTCGACATCTGCATCAGTGGCGATGACAATTTTGTTGTAGCGGAGGTTGTCTAAATCGTCTTCGATATTGAGGGCATGTTGGACGAGATTGAACTCCTCGTTTTCATAGACGACCTTTTTAGTTAGGCCAAAGCAATTTAACGGCTTACCCTTTAGACTGAAGACAGCCTGAGTTGTGACGTTGCGAGACTTGGTGATAGAGCCACTAGCTGAGTCGCCCTCTGTGATGAACAGAGTAGTTTCGAAGCGTTGCTTATCCTTCGTATTCAGATGGGCCCTGCAGTCTCGTAGTTTTCGATTGTGAATTTTAGCCTTCTTTGCGCGTTCACGGGCAATTTTCTTTATCCCCTTAAGCTCTTTCCTTTCACGTTCTGATTGTTGGATGCGTGCCAGAAGAGGTTCGCTAACTTCCGGATGTTTATGCAGGAAGTTGTCTAGCTTCTCTTTGACAAAGCTCAGGATGAAGTTTCGGACAGTAGCACCCTCAGGTTCCATGGTGAGGGAGCCAAGCTTAGTTTTGGTCTGTGACTCGAAGACCGGTTCCTCGACTTTGACACTTATGGCTGCGATGATGCCACTTCTGACGTCCACGGCTTCAAAATTCTTTTTGTAGAATTCGCGGATTGTCTTTGCGATCGCTTCTCGGAAGGCTGCTTGATGAGTGCCGCCTTGAGTTGTGTGCTGGCCATTGACGAAGGAGTAGTATTCTTCTCCAGTCTGTTCGGCGTGGGTAAAAGCAATTTCAATATCTTGGCCAGAGAGGTGAACAACCGGGTAGCGTACATCTTCTTCGATGACTTCCTCCAGAAGATCGCTCAGCCCGTTCTTCGACCGAAATCTACGCCCATTAAATCGAATGGTAAGTCCTGGATTTAGGTAGCAGTAGTACCGAAGCATCTTTTCTAGATGTCGCTCGCGGAAACGGAATTTCCGAAAGAGGTCTACGTCTGGAGTAAAGGTAATGCTAGTGCCATTCTCTTCCGTGGTCTTTTTATCTTTTTTATCCTGCTTAAGTACTTCACCTCGGGCAAAATCAATGCAGCGGGTAGCTCCCTCTCGGAAAGCTTCGATACGGAATTCGGTAGAAAGCGCGTTGACTGCTTTTATGCCTACACCATTAAGGCCAACAGATTTCTTAAAAGCCTCGGAGTCATACTTTGCGCCAGTATTGATCTTGGACGCGCAGTCCATTAGCTTTCCTAGAGGTATGCCTCTCCCGAAGTCCCGAACTGTCATGCTGCCTTCTGGGGTCAAAGTGATTTCAATTTGCTTACCAAACCCCATAGCGAACTCGTCGATACAGTTGTCGATGACTTCTTTTACCAGTATGTATATGCCATCATCATCGGACGAGCCATCTCCCAACTTGCCGATATACATCCCCGGACGGAGCCTAATGTGTTCCTTCCAATCCAAGGACTTTATGCTACTCTCAGTATAGTTGTGCTCCATGGGGAAGCTTATTTGATTACTTTTTGGCTCTGAGACAATAAAAATCGGTTACGAGACCCTAAATGAGTCGTCCGATCAATAGGTCAGACCGAGCTATTTACTATTTATGGTTCGCTATGGGTTTAGAATGCGAATAACTTCCATATGGATGTCTGGTGGTGCTGCGACGATAGAGTTTCCTTGTACAGGGTCATTGCCTTCCCAGTCCGTAATGATACCTTTTGCACCGCGGATAATAGGAATCAGTGGTAGAAAGTCCCAGCGTGCTACAACTGGATCAACCATGATGTCTGCCCGGCCTGTAGCGAGAAGGAGGTAGCCGTAGCAATCACCCCAAGTCCGGTAAAGATTGACGCTTGAGGTCAATGTGTTCCAGCCTGAAGCATTCCACCTACGCATCGGTTCAAGGGGATCAGTTGTTAGTAATACGGTATCTTTGAGTCTAACACCTTTTCTCATTCGAACTGGTTTACCGTCAAGAGTGGTTGTTGATCCGTCTCCAATAATGCGTTGATTCAATATGGGCTGATCAATTGCACCCAGTATGGGCTGACCATTTTTCAATAGGCATATTAGAGTTCCAAACAATGGCACTCCAGTAATGAATGACTTGGTCCCATCAATAGGGTCCAGAACCCATACAAATTCGGCATCTTCATTCGTATTTCCAAATTCTTCGCCTATAATTCCATGTTCAGGGAAATGCTTATGGATCAGTTCCCGAATCGCCTGCTCTGCTTCACGGTCGGCAAGGGTAACTGGAGTAGCGTCCTCTTTGGTTTCTACCTCTAGCTTCGATTGGTTGAAGTAGGGTTTGATAATGCTCCCGCTCAAATCGAGTAGTTGATGCAGGAAGTTGACAAGGGTCTCAATTTGCATTGTCACCAGATAACTGAACTACAGGCAACTTCCAGCCTTATCCTCCGTAATTTTCATTTTTATGAACTGGCACAATACGCCCATACATATATTGGACTTCGAGGGCAACGGTCGCTCTGGGGTGGTTGAGTTTGGAGTCGCCACAGTCTTCGGTGGCGAAGTCGTTGCAGCTCGTACAGAATTCTGTAGACCTCAAGGACGAATCCCAAGGCGCGAGGTAGAACTTCACGGTATTACAAATCAGGCCGTTGCTCATGCTCAACCGCTTAAGTCTTACTGGGAATATTTCGCTGACTTGAGACAAAATGGACCTTTGGGGGCTCACCACGCATCGGTAGAAGAAAGTTTGCTCAAGAAGACATGGTCCCATTCCAGGCTGGCTCCCAACTTTTTAAAGCCAGGCCAATGGGTCTCGGAATGGGGGCCATGGGTAGATACCAAGGAGCTTTATGCGAACCTTTTTCCTAAGGTTCCGAGCCATGCTTTAGGAAAGCTCATCGAGACTTTTGACTTGCTGGATAAACTGGATTTGCTGGGGCAGGAGTTTTGTCCTAAGTCACGGCGAAAATTCCATGCTGCTTTGTACGATGCGCTCGCATCAGCAGTACTTTTGTTGCACCTAAGTACCTACGAGGAACTCTCGAAACACATTACACTGCCTTGGCTATTGGCGCAGAGCTTTGCTAGCTCTGCCAAACGCCAAGAAGCATTGCAGGGGAATCTACTCTAGGAAATTCTCTCCTAAACTAGCAGTAGTTAGACGGAAAACTAGCTTAAGTGTTGTTCTATTCGTCAGTCTCTGTGGGATCAGCTGCTTCTTGAGATTCGTTATCTTCTACTGCTTCAGGAGCAGGAGTATCTTGTGCTGGTTCAGCAGTTTCGCCGTTTTCAGGTGCGGTTTCTTCTGCTCCCTCGGGCGAGTCTGTTTCTTCTATATCTTCGTCTTTTATGTCGAGAACTTTTGAAATGCCGATAAGGCGGTCACCATCTCGGAGATTAATAAGTCGGACGCCTTGAGTCGTGCGTCCGATAACTCGAACATCCCGTACGGGAGAACGTACAGCCTGTCCTGATTTTGTGAGCATCATGATTTCGTCATCATCTGTGACATTGAGTGCACCTGTCACCGCACGAGTCTTCATCGCGATAATGCCGGTGCCACCGCGCTTTTGGATGCGGTACTCTTCAAACTCAGTGCGTTTACCCATACCATTAGTGCCAGCGATTAGAAGGGTACTCTCGGGATTAACTACCACCATGGCCTTAACTTCATCTTTGCCCTTGAAGCGAATTCCAATTACTCCTCGGGTGGCCCTACCTTGAGTCCGCAGATCATCTTCATGGAATCGTACGGACTGGCCTGTTCGGGTGACGATGATCAGCGTGTCATCTCCATTTGTGCGCCGTACAGTAAGCAACTCGTCATCTTCGTCGATATTGATCCCCTTGGTGCCCATTCGGCGGAAGTTACGATAGTCATAGAGAGAGGTCTTCTTGACCACACCTTTCTTGGTACAAAATACAAGTCGGGTACCATCTTCCTCGAAGGCCTCTACGCAAATCATTGCAGCTACCTTTTCTCCCTTCTGAATCTCCAGCAGGTTGTTGATGGCGCGGCCCTTGGAAATGCGGGATCCTTCAGGAATATCATAAACCTTCTGCACGTACATTCGTCCGTTATTCATGAAGAAGAGAATGAAGTCATGTGTCGACGCACTGAAGATGTGCTCGATGAAATCATCCTCATATTGGCCGGCTCCTTTAACTCCGACACCGCCGCGCTTCTGGGCCCGGAACTCGTCGAGCGAAGTACGCTTGATAAAACCCTTGTGGGTAACGGTGATGAGGCAAGCTTCACGCGGAATTAGGTCTTCCATACTTAGCGTGCCTTCCTGTTCAGAAATTGCGGAACGACGGGCAGTACCGTACTTGTCTTGGATAGTACGAAGTTCGGTCTTGATGACGCCTAGGAGTTCGCCCTCATTTTCGAGGATTTCTCGGAGGCGAGCGATACGAATTTGCAACTCGTCGTACTCTTCCTGAATTTTTTCTCTTTCGAGGCCAGTGAGCTGATACAGACGTAGGTCGAGGATGGCATTTGTCTGTCGCTCCGAGAAGGGGAACTTCTCCATGAGTCTGCTACGTGCATCATCGCGGCTCTGTGAAGCACGAATGATGCGAACGATCTCATCCATGTTATCCAATGCCAGAAGATATCCTTCTAGAATGTGAGCGCGATCCTCTGCTTTCTTTAGTTGGAACTGTGTACGGCGGAATATGACCTCGCGGCGGTGCTCAATGTAGCATCCGATGAGTTCCTTGATGTTCATCTGCTTTGGCCGACGCTTGTCGAGCGCTAGCAGGATGACCCCAAAAGAGGACTCAAGCTGAGTCATCTTGTAGAGCTGGTTGATGATGACACGTGGGATTTCCCCACGTTTTAATTCGATAACAATACGAGTGTTTTCATCAGACTCGTCTCTCAGGTCCGAGACTCCTTCAATAAGCTTTTCATTAACTAGGGCAGCAATCTTAGTAACTAACGTCGCACGGTTGACGTTGTAAGGAGTCTCTGTGATGATAATCTGCTCTTTGTCGTTGGGCAGTTCTTCAATTTCGCAGGTGCCGCGGGTCTTTAAGATGCCGCGACCGGTCTTCATGTATTTCTCAATTTCACGTTTTCCTGCGACGGTCCCGCCTGTTGGGAAGTCCGGGCCAGGGATTATTTCAATGATCTCATCGATCGTGATGGCAGGGTTGTCGATGATGGCGCACGTAGCATCAATCACCTCGCTTAGATTGTGCGGCGGGATATTTGTAGTCATACCTACCGCAATACCCGTTGAACCGTTGATTAGAAGGTTAGGCACTGCTGCCGGAAGCACCGACGGCTCTGTAGTGCTTTCCTTGTAATTGGGGACGAAGTCGACTGTGTCCTCGTCGATGTTTCGAATCATTTCCTCCGCAATGGAAAAGAGGCGACACTCTGTATAGCGGTAGGCGGCGGGTGGATCACCGTCGATAGATCCAAAGTTTCCTTGTCCTTCGATGAGTGGATAACGCATTACCCAAGGCTGAGCTAGACGCACAAGTGTGTCGTAAACTGACGCGTCCCCATGGGGGTGATAGTTCTTGAGAACTTCTCCTACAACACCTGCGCATTTGTCGAAGTTCCTGTTGTGCACGAGGCCTTCCCTAAGCATTGCATACAGAATTCGTCGCTGCACAGGCTTGAAACCGTCGCGTGCATCAGGAAGTGCACGAGAGATAATGACCGACATCGAGTAGTCGATATAGGCGGTCTGCATTACCTCGGTAATATTCGTGGGAATCAGTCGTTCAAGGATTTCAGTGGTTTCTTCGTCCTCTTCTTCATCTCCAGAGTCATCATCTTCTCCACCTAGGGAAGAGGTGTCCTCATCATCGGGAGGGTCTCCGCCATCATTGCCTTCGGAGGATTCAGGAGTAACATCTTCCTCCGCGGTTTCTTCAGTATCTCCGGGGTTAACAGGCTCTTCCGGATTCTCTTCGTTTTCAGGTGTATTTGGGTTGTCGTCGTCGACCATGAGAGTGTTTTTGCGTTATAGGCTTACCGCAATGCGGATTGGCAGTTGTTATTTAAAGTGGGGGGATATGGTTGCTGACTAAACGTCAAGGTAGGAAACATTCAGTGCATTGTCCTCGATAAAGGCTCGGCGGGAGGGGACATCTTCGCCCATCAGCATACTGAAGATACTATCGGCAAGGGCGGCATCGGCAATGTCTACCTTGAGTAGACTCCGAGTCTCTGGGTCCATGGTAGTTTCGTAGAGCTGTTTTGGGTTCATCTCACCCAAGCCCTTATAGCGTTGGATTTGAAGGCCTTTCCGACCGAGTATGCGAATTTTATCCACGAGTTCGAGAAGACTACGAAGCTCGACGCTAGTCTCTTTAGCCTCACCCATGTTTTCTACTAGCTGGAAAATAGGTTCCTCTGCAGCAGCAAATTGCTTCGGGAGAATTCCGTTATCTTTCAGCTGGCCGATGAGCTTTTGCATTTCGTGAGCTTCGAAGATCTCGTGAACCGAGATACGTTGTTGGATGACTTGGTCTTCCTTTTCGATCTGGCGAGTAATACTACCGCCGTGTTCTTCACCAGGTAGGATTTCCAGATCGTGAAGATAGGCTTGTTTTTGTTCCTCGCCTGCGAAGAAGTGAAACTGCTCCTCGTTACCAGTCCGAACTCGAGCTACAAATTGTGGCAGTTCGGAGGTTTCTGCGTCGCGGGCGTCGAGATATTTTGCGAGGCTACATCCGTATCGAGTGACTCCTCCGCCGAGTAATTCTAGTCGTGCCAGATCATGAATGATCTGTTGCAGAGGTTCACCTGAGGTGGGTGTATTGTCTGCTGTGTTGAGTAACGTCACATCTTCCGCACCAAGTTCCAGAAGAATACGATTCATTTCCGGATCATTCTCAATGTACTGTTCTCGCTTCTTCCTTTTGATTTTGTATAACGGCGGTTGGGCGATGTAGACATAGCCTTTTTCAATGAGGCCACGCATCTGGCGGAATAAAAATGTAAGAAGTAGTGTGCGGATGTGGGAACCGTCGACATCCGCATCGGTCATAAGGATGATTTTGTGGTAGCGAGCCTTTTCAATGTTAAAGCCCCCCTCGTCCTCACTATCTCCAATTCCGGTGCCGACAGCCGTTATGAGGGTTTGGATTTCTTGGTTTTGTAAAACCTTGTCGAGTCGAGCTTTCTCCACGTTTATGAGCTTGCCTCGGATTGGCAGGATTGCCTGCGTCGCTCGGTTGCGGCCCTGTTTTGCAGAACCGCCCGCGGAGTCGCCCTCCACAATGTAAAGCTCGCTCTTCGAAGGATCTTTTGACGCACAGTCTGCAAGTTTTCCGGGAAGGCCTCCACCGGCACCGAGGGCACTTTTGCGAACAGTTTCTCTTGCCTTGCGGGCAGCTTCCCGTGCCCGTGCCGCATTCACGCATTTCTCTATGATAGATCTGGCTGTCTTGGGTTCTGTCTCGAATTGGTACTTCAGTTTCTCTCCCACAATTTTCTGCATGATGCCATCAACTTCTCGATTGGAGAGCTTTGTCTTAGTCTGGCCTTCGAATCTGGGTTCAGGCACTTTTACGGATATGACCGCAATGAGGCCTTCGCGCACATCTTCTCCCGAGAGGGTAGGGTCCTTGTCTTTAAGAAGGCCATTTGCCTTTGCGTAGTTATTGATGACTCGGGTTAGCGCTGTTCGGAAACCTGATAGGTGAGTGCCCCCCTCTACGTTGTGGATGGAGTTTGCATAGGAGTAGATTTGGTCGTTGTAGCTGTCATTGTAGAGGAAAGCCACATCCGCTTGGATCATTCGTGTCTCATCCTCGAGTGAGGGAGATTCGCCGCTAAAGGAAATTACCTCTTCGTGCAGGGCATCCTTGTTCTGGTTGAGAAAGAGAACATATTCTGCAATGCCGTCATTGAACTGGTAGTGCTTCTTTTGAGCCTGACCATCACGTTCGTCTTCTACATGGATGGAAATGCCAGGGTTTAGGAAGGCCAGTTCTCGTAGCCGTTTGGAGAGGATCTCAAATTTGAAGTCTAGGGTCTCGGTGAATATTTCCGGGTCTGGCTTGAAGACAATTTTTGTTCCGGTCTCCTCTGTGTCACCGATGATCTTCATCTTCTGGGTGGTCTCGCCTTGGGCGAACTTCATCTGATGAATCTTGCCATCTCGCCGTACCTCGGCTTCGAACCATTCTGATACTGCGTTTGCGCACTTTGCACCGACTCCATGAAGTCCTCCAGATACTGCATACGCTCCTTTCCCAAATTTTCCACCAGCGTGGAGATTGGTTAAGACGAGTTCAAGTGCAGGGATATTGTACTTTGGATGAATGTCGACCGGAATGCCGCGGCCATTGTCGCTGACTGAGCAAGAACCGTCTCGGTGTATTGAAACCAGAATCTCTGTACAGTATCCAGCAAGGCTTTCGTCGATGGAGTTATCTACGATCTCAAAAACACAATGGTGGAGTCCGCGTTCAGCGGTGTCTCCGATATACATGTCTGGCCGCTTTCGGACACCTTCTAACCCTTCTAGCTTTTGGATTTTAGAGGAGTCGTAGACTTCTTCCTCGGCTGCGTTGCTTTCAGGGTTTTCAGGCGTTGATTCGTCGCTCATCAGGTGCTTTAAAAGTGGTCTATTTAATTTTAGGCTAAGAAATATGAACCGACAACTCGCAATTAAACGCGAGTGCGGAAGTTTTCTAGCTCTTCCCCGTAGGGGAAGTCAAGGGAACCATTACAAAAAAACCGGAAATCCCTCGATTGCTTAAGAATTCATTTTCCTAATTAGCAGAACTGTTAGACTATTCCTTTTAAGACAGCTAAAAAGACCAGACTTTCGGAATGATGTAGAGGCTTCCAACACAGTACAGAATAGCCAGAGG
>CAJWWL010000012.1 GCA_913048125.1 uncultured Opitutia bacterium
GTGCTTCCAGAGTAGTCCCTCCAGCTAGGGCTCGGTAATTGACAAAGCTGATAACCCCGAACGAAACAATGCACAAAACAATGAAGATGCCATACACCCAAAACAAGGTTCGAAGAAAAGGGATCAACTTTGCGAGTTCTCCTTTCCAATCAAGCGTCTTGGGAACCATAGCGGAGGCAATCAGTGTTAAAAAATGAAGACCACCTCCAATGAGGATAAGAATTTCTTTGGTACTCATATTGCGTGAATGACTTTAAGGAATGGAACCATGACGTTGTCTAAAAAAGCCTCATGAAACAACCAATATGCTGGGCCAGCGGTGAACACAAACATGAAGAGCCAACCCCTTAGCCCTCGGTTAAGGCCCATCCGACGGCCTTCTTTAGATCGTTCGATGAGGACGCCGATTCCTTGAATCATGAAATAGATTGTGGGCAAACCGAACAGTCCGCCAGCAGGCAAAGAGATGACAAGATCATGAACCAAGCCGCTAGCCAAGAATACGAGAAGCATTGCAATCGCTACTCCGCAACGTCTGTATGCGACTCGGAAGACTAAATCGTGGGCAAGTTGATTAAAACCCCGATTCCAACGTTCCGCCCAGAATGCACTCAGAGAAGTGGATAGAGCAGGAGATTGCATCAAGGGAACAGCTCCAATCCCTTGAGCGCGCCAAGCGAGGGCAACGAGATGAAATGATCCGAAGTGAAGAAGAAGGATTATTCCAAACATTCCAACCCAAGCGCCCAAAACAGGGTTAGATTCATAAACTGGTGGCGCAACCAACCATAGCATACAAATTCCAAGTAGAAATTTACAGCTTGCAGTTATCCATTCAACCGGAGAAGGTCTATGGACAACTGGTGCGTCATCCATAAAAGGTTTGGCATCCATATCTGGTGCAAGGAACAGGTATCCACATGAACGTAGGATACCTGAGGAAAAACCTCTCTTCCACGTAAGACAAAGGGTAAGCCATTTACAGGAAATGTAGATTGCAAATGCTAGAACCCACATGAAAACCCATTTCTCAGGAAAAAAACTCTGATAAGCGATAGCAACAGTGGGGAAAAGGCAAAACGGAACCCATGCCCAGAAAGTAGAAATGGACTTAGTATTTCGATTTAAATTCTCGCTCATGAAATAGGACAAATTGATGCTGCTTCCGGAAAAATGTATTGTGGAGTACTTGGAAGCTTACAGCAAGGTATTAATAGAAATTGAAAGACACAATCGATTGTAAGAATAATGATTGGCCAAGAGAGAGGATTGGCCTTTCGCAAACAATACTGGCAAACGATTAATTGACGCCTTAGATTGACACCAACGCGACTCTCCATTTCGAAGAAATACATTCCCCGAAAGCTAATGCATGTGAAAGCTTACCTAATGATGTTACTCCGAGGAACAATGGCACTCCTAGTTCTCGAACTACTGGGAACTCAATTTTCAGCCAAATTGAATGCAGCCCGCATCTACAAGGATCGCATTAAACCCAATTGGGCGGCAGACAGTTCCCACTTCTGGTATCGGAATGACCTTCCTGAAGGCGCATATGAATTTGTATTGGTCGATTTGCTGAAGGGAATCCGAAAATCTGCATTCGACTCGCAAACACTCGCTAGGACGCTTTCTGAAAGTGGACTCAAGGGTGTAAAGCCAGAGCGATTACCATTAGAAGATCTGAAATTCAATGTTCGTCAGGACAAAGCCTATTTCCGTGTAAAAGGCAGAAGATTCTCTTGGAACTACGAAACAAACAACCTCCGTGAAGTTCAGGCAGATGCCATACTCGACAAAAAAACTAACGAAAAGTCGCAGGGTGTTGAAAAAGAACAAGGCACAAGACCTTACCGACCAAGTCGAAGAAATTCACCCGATGGTAAATGGCAGGCATTTGTAGAGAATTACAACCTGTATGTGAAAAGTACTTCGGGGGATGAAAGGCACCAGCTTACCAAAGATGGTAAAGCAGAAAACGCCTATCACGCTCCCTATTGGGCTTCAAACTCCAACAATTTAGTAGCATTCCGCGTGAAACCGGGAGAAGTCGGTGAAGTTCATATGGTCGAGTCCTCTCCTAAGAATGGCGGCCGAGCCAAATTACATAGTCGCCAATACGCACTACCCGGCGACCCTTTTCAACTGTATGAGCTCAACTGGTTCGATCTCAATTCGAAAGCTCACAAAAAGCCTCAAGTCGGAATCATAGACTTACACAGACCCAATCTACTTTGGACAGAAAACGGTCGATATTTTCGCTACAGCAAGGTGGATCGAGGCCATCAACGCTTTCGTTTTATCGAGGTCGACACATTCACCGGGCAATATCGCAACGTCATAGACGAACAAAGCGATACTTTCATCTGGACGGAGCACTTTCTAGATTTAGGCGTGCGCCTGGTCACCCGGCTCAAGAAGACTCAGGAAATCATCTACCTTTCAGAAATGGATGGCCACCGCCACATCTATCTAGTCGACATAGCTACCTCTAAAATGAAGCCGATCACAGAAGGATCCTTCGTTGTGCGCTACGTTGACAAAATTGATGAAGAAAAACGTCAGATATGGTTCCGCGCTTCTGGACTTAATCCTGATCAGGACCCATATCTGATTCACTATTACAGAGTCAACTTTGATGGATCGAACTTTACCGCACTCACGCAAGCTAACGGCTGGCATGAAATTAGTTATTCGCCAGACCGAAAGTTCATAATTGACCGCTACTCACGGGTGGATCTTGCACCGATCCATGAACTCCGTCGCGTTTCAAACGGTGAACTCATCTGTACATTAGAGAAAGCCGATATCTCAGGGCTTATCGCAGAGGGATGGGAGCCCCCTGAAGTTTTCACAGCTAAAGGTCGAGACGGCAAAACAGACATATGGGGAATTGTCTGTAGACCCAAAGATTTTGACCCCAACAAGAAGTATCCAGTCCTTGAATCCATGTATGCCGGTCCTCATGACTCTTACACCCCTAAAAAATTTAGCGCAGGACGGATATTCTCAAATTGGACAGACCTAGGGTTTGTTGTTGCCAAACTAGATGGAATGGGAACGGCCAACCGCTCCAAAGCATTTCACGACGTATGTTGGAAGAATCTCAAAGACGCGGGGTTTCCAGATCGCATACTCTGGCATAAAGCATATGCGAAAAAGAACTCTTGGTATGACACCTCAAGAGTAGGAATCTATGGTGGATCAGCGGGTGGACAGAGTTCTACTGGTGCCCTTCTGTTCCATCCTGAATTTTACAAAGCAGCTGTCTCCTCATGTGGGTGTCATGACAACCGCATGGACAAGGCTTCATGGAATGAGCAATGGATGGGCTACCCCGTTGGCTCGCAATACGCAGCATCGTCCAATATCGAAAACGCTCATCTTTTACAAGGGAGGTTGATGCTGATCGTTGGTGAACTGGACAAAAATGTTCCTCCAGAGTCTACGTACCGCCTCGTTGATGCACTAATCAAAGCGAACAAAGACTTTGATTTTGTACTAATCCCAGGGGCTGGACATGGTGGAGACGGACGACATGGACACCGTCGCAGGATCGAGTTCTTTCAAAAGCACTTGATGGGCATCGACCCACAAAATCACAATTTGAAACCTTGATTGAGGTTTCCAAGAAACTGGGGTTGAACTTTTCAGATATTGACAGATACGCTATCTCAACCGAACAAGAGGGATCAAGGGACCAAAAACGAACCTATTGGTCTCGCTTAGTAGAATTATCGTTAGAGTGACTATGAAATCTGGATTGAAAATTTTGTTTTGCACATTGGCGTTAGCAGCGAACCTAAAAGCACAAGACTTTTTCCCATCTGCAAAAGCGGTAGGCTTGAGCTTTACTCACATACCAGATGAAGGTTTGAAGAATGTAAACGCCGATCTCCAACTAGATCAGTGGGCAGTGTCAGCACCTGCATTCTACCTGCCATCGGATAACTGGGCACTAGGAGGTGGCCTCTCCTATGAGTACTCACTTTTGGACTACACCAATAGTAGCGTTATTAACGAAAGAGAGCTACACAGCCTATCTGTACCAATCGTGGTCACTCTAGATTCAACAGAAAACCTGAAGTGGATCGGAATGATTAACCCTAATATTTCAGGGGACTTTGAAAAAATTGACAGCGACTCAGTTTATCTTTCGTCATTGGTGGGCGCGAACTACACGCGCAGCGAAAACTGGAAGTGGCTGTTCGGAGTCTTTTATTCAAACGGACTGGACGATGATTTCGTTGTCCCTGCAGTCGGCTTCCAATGGAAAATAAGCGAGGATTCTGACTTATTTTTTGGTGGACCTATCATCAGGTACAATCGAAATCTCACCCCAAGAGCAAAGCTCACCTTAGGGAGCGGATTTGCAAGCAACCGCTGGAATACTCAAGCATCATATGCTGGTGCTGATGCGCAAAGAGATATACGTCTTCGAGCATACAGGCTCAGTGCTGCAGTTGAATGGAGTTTTTCCGACAAACATTCCATCACAATTTCTTCAGGAATGGATTTTGCACGGGAACTGGAGATTACAGACAGAAACTCTAGTACCCTGCTCGAAGGTGACCTGGACTCCACCCCTGTATTTAAGGTGGGGTACAACTTCAAGCTGTGACCAATGATGAAATACGTTGCACTGTTTTTAGCTTTAGCATCTCCAGCAGTTCTAGTCCGAGGCTACGAAGAGGTGCAACCTAAGACACCAGTAGGTAAAATAGTTGTGTTAGATCTACCTCCTCGCACAGCCTTGGAAACTACATCGGGTGAGCCATACTTTTCATCAAGCGACGGGATGTTTCGAAGGCTGTTCAGATACATTCAGAAAAACGACATCAAAATGACCACTCCCGTTGAGGTTGATATAAACCCTGGGAAAATGAGATTTTTTGTTGGCTCCAAAGACACTCAACGTAAAGGAGTCGGAGATCAAAATGTTGATGTCACTAATCTGAAAGCCAGGAAAGTACTCTCAATCGGAGTAAGAGGCGGATACACAGAAGGCAATTTCATCACCAACAAAAAGAAGTTGTTGAAGTGGTTACGGAACAACAGTGATTACAAAGCTGCTGGTAAAGCCTACGCAGTCTACTGGAATGGACCTTTTATGCCGGGATTCCTTAAAAGGTCTGAAATCCATATCCCAATTCGCATTAAGTGATTGCATTTGAGATTACTTGAAAAATTTTCAATAGAAGAGGTAATCTCATAAACTGGAACACTCGTTAGAGTTGGGTAGTATTAGACCATGATTTATGACGCAGCAATTATAGGCGGGGGACCTGCTGGATCAACCGCGGCAACGCTCTTAGCCCAGAATGGCAGAAAAGTTGTTCTAATCGAAAAAGAAAAGTTCCCGAGATACCACGTCGGCGAATCGTTGATGCCATACTGCTACTTCACCCTTGAAAGACTAGGATTGGTTGAAGAATTGATGGCATCTGACGTGCCGAAAAAGTACTCGGTACAGTTCGCAAGCCAAGACGGTAAAATATCCGAACCATTCTACTTCTTCCAACACCAAGATCATCCTTCCTCCACCACTTGGCAAGTTTGGCGTTCTGACTTCGACAATCTAATCCTCAAGCGTGCACGCGCTGAGGGTGCATTGATTCTGGAAGAAACAAAAGCCAAGGCACTAATCACAACTGGCGATAGGATTACCGGATTGAAGGTGACTAACAAAAGCGGCGTCGAGGAAGAGATTAGATCCAGAATTGTAATCGACGCTTCGGGCAGGGACAACTTTTCTGCAAATCGACAAAGATGGCAGGTCAGAGATCCAAAGCTAAAGAAAGTAGCTATTTGGACTTATTACGAAAATGCAAAGAGAGATCCTGGTCTAGACGCTGGTGCTACCACTGTTGCATATCTTCCGCACAAGGGATGGTTTTGGTACATACCGCTAAGTGGGAATCAAGTGAGTGTAGGAATAGTCGCAGAGAGAGACTATTTGTTCAACGGTTCAACTCGTGAGTTGTCAGAAATTTTTGAAAGAGAAATCCAAAACAACGAGTGGATAAATGAACATTTAAGGGATGCACGACAAGTTGGACAATACAGAATAACCGGCGAATACTCTTATCGAAATAAATACAGCTCCCAAGACGGTTTGGTACTCGCGGGTGATGCTTTAGGATTTTTGGACCCAGTGTTCTCTACAGGAGTGTTTCTTGCCTTGCGAAGCGGTGAGTTGGTTGCTGATGCGACCCACGAAGCACTCAACAGAGGCGATGTATGTGCATCTGATTTTGTTGAATATGGACGAGACATGACAAAAGCCATCGAAACAATGAGAAAGGTGGTTTATGCCTTTTATGACGAGAAATTTAGTTTCAAGGATTTGATCATGAAAGGTCCAAACATGAGGAGTGACCTCACAAATTGCTTGGTTGGGAATGTATTGGGTCGCAGCTTTGAATCCCTTTTCGAATCCATGAGTGAGCTTGCTGAACTCCCAAGCCCTTCACCGCATGGATTGTCCATGGCAGACACTCCCGCAGCGTAGCGACTGCTAGATCTGTGGCACCCAAATATTATAGTTCATTTGCAGAGTCTAATTGACCTCCTGCACTGAGTGGTTAGATCAAGCCCCCGTCAAATGAGCTCAAATCGTCTCATAAAACAAGCAGCAGAGTGGGTAAAGCCTGCACCGGAAGCTTTTGATCTGCCCTCTGAAAGCGCTCAGAAGGTGGAATGGCTCAGGTGTCTCCCATTTATGCTTCTTCATCTAAGCGCATTTGCAGTGTTCTTTTGCAGCTTCGCTCCGGCGTGCATCGCCATTTTTGCGATATCTTATGTTGTTAGAATGTTTGGAATAACTGGCTTCTACCACAGATATTTCTCACATCGCACTTTCAAGGCTTCAAGGTTCGTACAATTTGTTGGGGCAGCACTTGCATGCACATCAGGGCAAAGAGGTCCGCTGTGGTGGGCCGCTCATCACAGGATGCACCACAGACATTCAGATACCGATGAAGATTTTCACTCCCCTGTCAAAAAAGGGTTCTTCTGGAGTCACATGTTCTGGTTTATGACAGCCTACGCATATCCAACCTACACGAAGCAAATTCCAGATTGGAAACGTTACCCTGAATTGATGTGGCTGAATCGTTTTGACTGGATTCCGTTTGTTGCTTTTGGCGCAGTACTCTATGCATGCGGAGAAACGGCTGTGGCTGCAGAATGGTTCGGAGCAACCGGTTTACAATGGCTAGTATGGGGGTTCATTCTGCCCACAATTGCACTCTACCATGCAACTTTTTCAGTAAATTCTGTTGCTCATGTCTGGGGATCTCGCAGGTACAACACAAAGGATCAAAGCAGGAATAATCTAGTGGTATCCCTACTCACATTAGGTGAAGGATGGCACAACAATCATCACTTTTTTCCTGGTACTGCTCAACAGGGTTTTTTCAAAGGGGAGATAGATCCCACATTTAAAATCTTATGTTGTCTGGAGAAACTAGGGATAATAAGCTCCCTCAAGAGAGTCCCTGGTTGGGTTAAGGATAAAGGAACCTGATGAAAATTGCCATTGTCGGCTCGGGGATTTCTGGGTTGGTTTGTGCTTACCTTCTCAAGGACACCCACGAAATAACTGTTTTCGAATCTTCCCACAAAGCAGGTGGACATGTAAACACAGTCGATACTCATGGTCAAAATGGTAAGCACAGAGTCGATACCGGGTTTATTGTTTTCAACCAAGAAAACTACCCTGGTTTTTGCCGTCTTCTGGAAAAGCTGAATGTAAGCTCCAAGAATTCAAGAATGGGTTTCTCAGTATCAGACCCCGAGGAGGGCGTTGAATACAGCGGAGAATCATTGAGGGGGATGTTTGGCAGTTTACGGAATGTTACCAGTCTGAAGCACCTCAAGATGGTTTCAGATATCGTTAAGTTTCACAAGATTGCTGAAAGTAGTGATGTCCGGGGTGGTGAAACCGTTTCAGAGTTTCTTTCTAGGCATAATTTAGGAGGTCGGTTCTGCTCACATTATCTCTACCCTCTGGGGTCAGCGCTATGGTCCTGCCCCGAAGATAATTTTTCCTTGTTCCCAATGGAATTTGCATTGGATTTCTTTAGGAACCACAAGATGCTTCAGATTAAAGGAAGACCGATCTGGAAGGTGGTTGAGGGTGGATCCCGTACCTACGTGGACAAATTACTCAATGACATTGGAGATCGAATTCATCTAAATACTCCCATACGTGCTGTAGAACGTACACCCAAAGATGTCAGGGTTGATACCGAAAGTTCCAGTAAGAATTTTGACGAGGTCATATTCGCATGCCATGCAGATCAAGCCCTTGAACTTCTGACAAACCCGTCAAATTGCGAAGCAACCGCGCTAAAATGCTTTCCCTACGAAGAAAACGAGGTCACCCTTCACACTGACGACAGCTTGATGCCTAAGAGAAAATCTGCTTGGGCGAGTTGGAATGCAAGAACCAACGGCAGAAGTGCAGAAAAATCAACGGTGACCTACAATATGAATATCCTTCAGGGGATAAATGATCCAACACAATTCTGTGTTTCATTAAATCAGAACTCACAGGTCGAAAGCACAAGGATAATTGAAAAGATCAACTTTTCACATCCCATGTTTGCCAGGAATAGAAAGAAGGTTCAAGCTAACCATGAAGAGTTCATCAGGAGGGATAGGATCTCGTTTTGTGGTGCTTATTGGGGTTATGGTTTTCATGAAGATGGTCTGCAGAGCGGATTAAGAGTATGTGAAGCCTATGGGGAAACGCTAACATGAATAGTTGCCTGTATTTCGGTGAAATCTTGCACGCAAGATACCGTCCGAAAAAACACAGATTTAAACAGAAGCTCTTCATGACGCATCTTTTTCTAGATGAGTCAGAGCTTGTATTTGGGTGTCACCCTCTATGGTCAACTAATCGACGAAACTTAGCATATT
The DNA here is from genome assembly GCA_913048125.1 of uncultured Opitutia bacterium. GTDB lineage: Bacteria > Verrucomicrobiota > Verrucomicrobiia > Opitutales > JABJCN01 > JABJCN01. The sequence goes on from CAJWWL010000012.1 coordinate 8,929, forward strand.
TCAATCGAAGCGACTACCACGGAGACCCCAAAATTCCTCTGAAGGATGAGCTCAGGAAAACGTGCAGTCAGCAACTTGGCATAAATCACAATGGTAAGATTTCGATGCTGACACATTTGAGATATTTTGGTCACTGCTTCAACCCAGTAACCTTTTACTATTTTTGGAATAAAGAGTTAACTCTCCCTGATATCATCCTCGCAGAGATCAATAACACTCCTTGGGATGAAAGATACAGTCGTGCTTTCAAGTGGACATCTAGCAATTTAGAAAAGACTACTCATAAATTTGATAAGGAATTCCATGTATCTCCATTCATGCCTATGGAAATTGGATACATCTGGGAATTTGGTAACCCAGGCAAAAAGCTATCAGTACACATGATAAATGAAGATGATCAGGGGAAAACCTTTGAAGCCTCGATGAATCTTTCTAGGAAACCAATAAATTTTTTTAATCTCACTTTCGCACTCGTTCGCTTTCCGTTGATAACAATCTCCATCCTCCTATCGATTTACTTCAATGCCATGCTGCTGAAGATAAAGGGTTGTAGTTTCTACCCTCATCCAGACTCCAAAAGTACGTAACGTATGATGAATACCGACTCACAGTCCCACCCAGTAATAACCGAAAACTCGTCTGCTTTGGGTATTTCTCTATGGCGAAAATTATTCCACAAGAAGTTGTCTCTGCTCTCTAGTGGTGTGCTCGAGATCGTTGAAGGGAGAAATAATCATAAATACGGAAGCGGTTCAGGTCTTCATGGCACAATATCTATCAACCGAGAAGCCTTTTACAGGAAAGCATGCCTAGGGGGAACAATTGGCATTTCGGACTCCTACAAAGATGGAGACTGGGACAGTCCAGATTTAACGAAGTTATTTCGTCTGTTTCTACAAAACCAAAAGTCAATGGACGATCTTGATAAAGGATTTGCCAAGATTTTTAACAAAATTGCCAAGTTTGCGTATGACTTAACTCTTCGTAATTCGATCAAAGGCAGCAAGAGAAACATCTCTATGCACTATGACTTAGGGAATGATTTTTTTGAAAGTTTTTTGGATGCGACCATGACCTACTCATGTGGAATATTCGAGAGTGAAGATTCGTCGATGGAAGAAGCATCGTTGCAGAAGTTCGACTCCATCATAGATCAACTGGAGATAACAGACAGTCACAGAATACTTGAGGTTGGTTGCGGTTGGGGCGGATTTGCGATCAGGGCCGCACAAAGAGTTGGTTGTAAGGTTACGGCGACAACAATCTCCAAGGAACAATATGAGTTTGCTACAAAGCGAGTTTGTGATCTTGGATTAGCAGATCTTGTCGATATTGTGATGGTTGATTACAGAAACCTTGAGTCCAAATTCGACAGGATAGTTTCCATCGAGATGATTGAGGCTGTGGGCCACACATTCCTTCCCACCTACTTCAAAAAATTGTCTGATCTTTTGAAGGACGATGGAGCAGCGCTCATACAAGGGATCACAATGCCAGACTACCGTTATGAAGGTTATCTGAAAAGAACTGATTACATCAGAAGCAGGGTGTTTCCTGGTAGTTGCTGCCCGTCCTTATCCGCAATGATTAGTGCATCGACCAAATGGACAAACTTTAGACCTTCAAAGGTTACGGAGATTGGTCATCACTATGTAATTACTCTGCAGCAGTGGAGAAACAAATTCTTGGCTAATAGAGATCAGATTGCCCAACTCGGGTACTCAGAGTCTCATCTTCGAGATTGGGAGTTTTACCTCGCTTACTGCGAAGCAGGCTTCGCTGAATCTTACACAAACAATGTGCATCTGAGGCTCAGTAAACCCAACTGCAGACTCAACTAATCCAGTGATGGAGGCGTATTCAACATTAGCTCTGTGCCTTTTGTCTTCAGTGATCGTACTCACGCTTTCTTGGGCAGTATACCTTAAAACAGGAGAAGCATCATTTGTAGATGTAGTTTGGGCAGTATTAACTGCTATCTTTTCGATCTATCTTTTAGCAGGTAATTACACAGTTGAGTTACGGTTTTGGTTGTTATCAACAATGATATCTGCTTGGTGCCTCAGATTGTCTACACACTTGATCTTCAGGCTGAGAACGACTGGTGAGGACACACGATACAAGAGGATGAAGGAAAAGTGGGGGGATAAATCTAGGAAAAAGTTCTTCTTTTTCTTTCAAGCCCAAGCATTATTTGCGGTAGTTTTTGCGCTACCATTCCTAAAAGCGGGAGAGAGTGGGAATCCGATCAATGCTTTCGATTATGTAGGGATCCTAGTGTGGCTAACTGGCTTCTGTGTATGCTCTATTTCTGACTACCAACTTACCAGATTCAAGTTGGATTCATCAGGGAATATGAAGGTCTGTAGGAGTGGACTTTGGAAATACTCTAGACACCCTAACTACTTTGGTGAATGGATGGTCTGGACTGGATACTCCATCTTTGGACTACAGACTGATAACGGCGCCCTACTCCTAGCCGTTCCGGTGTTACTCTATGTAATGATTACAAGAGTCAGCGGTTCCAGTCATATTGAGAAGGCCAAACTTAGAACAGCTAATGCGGAGTACACTCAGTACATTAACTCAACTTCATCATTTTTCCCTTGGTTCCCTAAAAAACCATCTCTGCCCAACAATAGCTTATGATTTCAAAGGAGAGTCTTATCGGATTGGCTGAAACAGGATTCCTCCCTGACTTTTTAATCAGGTTGGGTATTAGAAATCTTTGCAAAAAGCGTTTACTCCAGACAAAATCTCATGATTGCGAAGAGTCATTGTCGAAAAAAAATGAGTATTTAGAGAAATGTAACACTTCAGATATAGCGCCACTACCAGAAAAAGCTAATGACCAGCATTATGAAGTCCCCAGCGACTTTTACAAACTAGCCTTAGGAAAGAGGCTTAAATACAGTGGCTGCTTCTGGCCAGAAGATTGCCGAGATCTTAATGACGCAGAGGAAAGGTCGTTAAAAATCTATGGAGATAGAGCCAAACTAGAAGATGGACAGAAAATCCTCGAACTAGGATGTGGATGGGGATCACTAACTCTGTGGATGGCAGAAAAATTTCCTCATTCTGAAATCACGGCTGTGTCGAATTCAAAGAGCCAAAAAGAATATATCAAAGGGGAAGCCGTTAGGAGAGGACTTTCAAATGTCGAAGTAATCACAACTGACATTAACGACTTTCAGCCAGAACAAACTTTCGACAGAATCGTCACTGTTGAAATGCTGGAGCATGTTCGTAATCACACTGAAATATTCAAAAGAATCTCCAAGTGGCTTAAAGACAGTGGGCTCCTATTCATACACATATTTTGCCACAAATCAGTGAGTTATGCTTTTGATGGTGACACGGAAGATGACTGGATGTCCAAATACTTCTTCAGCGGGGGAACGATGCCATCAGATGATCTTTTTTTGAGAGTATGCGGGCGATTGAAACTTGTCACTCAACATCGATGGTCTGGTGTCCATTACGCAAAAACTGCAGAGGCTTGGTTGGAAAATATAGACGCTAACAAAAAGGATGTAATCAATTTGTTTTCCGAGAAATGTGGTCCAGATGAGGCTAAAAAGATGTATCACAGGTGGAGAATCTTCTTCTTAGCCTGCGCTGAAACATTTGCGTACTCCAGTGGGCAAGAATGGTGGGTCGCCCACTACCTTTTCGAGTTAGACAACGCTTAGTCTGTCAGGATTTAAAGCTCCAGAGGAATCTTGGGATTTAATCATTACTCGCGACCGACTAATCCATGGATATGTCGACCATAAAGTGTCCGGATACCGTGGAGGTCTTGCGACCAAAGATCTGATTCAACTCCCTGATTAAAAGATCAGAGGTAACAATTTCCAAGTTGGAGGTAGCGAAAATTTGTTTGTAGGTTTCGTGTATTGAATTTGCTACTGAAACACAGGCAAATATCTTGGTGATGCGTTCAGATTTGGCATAGAGGGATTGGGCTCTCCCTAAAAGGTTGTAGGGTTCGGTAATTCTCATCTCTGCAAATACGGGCACTTCAACAGAGTTGGAGTTCACCCAAAAGTCAGGGATCCTTGATTCCTCTACACTACAATCAAATTTGCGTTTGATCTTAGAGAAGAGCCTAGCTCTGAAATGTTCCTGTTCTGTTTTGACTACCTTGCTTCTGGAATTAAATTTTTGAAGTAGTTCCGACTGATAGAGTTGATCGAGGTGCTTGAGGAATTCCTGGTCTTTTTTTAGAACCTTGGAAATTCGATTTAATGTGGGCTTTTTAGGTAATGATGTGCCGTTAAGTATGTGGAACAAGGATGTCCTGGATAATCCACATGCTTTTGCAAAATCACCTTTGTTAAGACCTGAGTTAGCTATAGCATCCTGGAGGATTTGGTGAAGCAGAGCCATTATTGGTAAATAATTTAATCGTACAACGGCTTTAGCCAACCCAAAATTATCAATATTGATAGTAGACGCAGACGGTGTGCTTAAATCATACTTGTTCCCATGCTAAGGGGTCGAAAAAGGTCGTGGGCGTGTAAAGTCTGGACCAAGTGGAATGTCAGAATTAACTAATACCAGATGCACAAACTGTATGTATTTCCAGTTGCTTTGATCTGCTTATATCTGAAGGCAGATACCCCGGACTTATGGAACCAATTCCGAGGTCCCAATGGTTCGGGTGTCGCAGAAACTTATGCTCCTCCGATAGTTCCAAATAACAAAAACATAGCGTGGAAAACATCACTCCCCCATGGGTTTTCAGCTCCAACTCTTTCAAATTCATACCTATTCCTCACTGGGATCAGAGAAGGGCGGTTCATAACCTTTGCTCTTAACAAGTCAGATGGACAAATTATTTGGGAAGCAAAGGCACCACAGGTTGCACTAGAACAAGTTCACAAATCAAGCAGTCCTGCCACGCCTACACCTCTAGTTGAAAAAGACAGGCTCTATGTTTACTTCGGTTCCTATGGTCTACTCTGTTACAACCACAATGGAAAATTACTCTGGAAGAAGCCCTTGCCTGTGCCAAAGAGTCTTTACGGTACAGCGACCTCTCCGATTAGCCATGAAGATACAGTTATCCTCGTAGTCGATAACGATAAAAATCTGGAAGCTAGCCGACTGAGTAAATCGAAAATTTACGCCTTCAACAAAACTGACGGTTCTCTCGCATGGGAAACTCCTAGACCCTTGCACCGAAGTGGTTGGTCTACCCCTATGATCTGGACGCATAACGGAAAGCAAGAATTGGTTGTTCTTGGTAACGGACGTCTTTGCGGGTATGAACTCCCAGGCGGACAAGAGAAATGGCATGTGACTGGCTTCTCACGCGAAACAATAGCGCTACCAATAGCTGGAGGAGACAGAATCTTTGCCTCAGCATCTAAGCTAGGAGGGGCAGCAGATGTAGATCCAGACCCCACACCATTCTGGAAGGCCGTAATCAACTTCGATGCCAATGGAGATCAAAAACTGGTCCGTAAAGAAATGACTGGTCATTTTACATTCCCCTTTCGGCCCGAGCTACCTCCAGGGCACCCCGGCTTCGGGATGCCTCTTCCCAAAGATGTGAACCAGCGTAAAAAACGCCTTGATGGCATGTTCTATTGGATGGATAAAAATAAAGACGGTTTCTGGACAAAGGAAGAGTTCATCAGCAACCTCAAAGTAGGGCGAGGAAAGCCTCTGCTTGTAGCCATACGCCCTGACGGAAGGGGCAACATTACAGAGAGTCATGTAGACTGGGAACTGAATAAAGCCATCCCTGAAGTCCCCTCTCCTATCTATTTTAACGGACGCATCTATATGGTGCGCAGTGGTGGAGTACTAGCTTGCGTAGATGCAGATAATGGTAAGCTACTGTACAGAGATCGACTTGGCGGTCTTGGTCAGTACAGCGCCTCGCCTGTTATAGCAAGTGGCCATTTGTACCTAGTTTCAGAACCGGGGATTTTGTCTGTGGTAAAAGCAGATGACTCCTTCAAGGTAACTCACCAGTACGATCTTGCTGAAGAGGTTGTGACCACTCCAGCCATCGATCGAGATACTATATATATCCGTACGAAGAAACAGCTCTGGGCGTTCCGACAGGAATAAATTCGGTTTCTATCTTGATGTAAGCTGAACCGAAAGAATCCACTTGCGGGGAAAGATGGCAGTGGATTTCATAGCGGCCTTTTTTCACATTGGCCAGTATAGCAAAAATCTATGAATAAGGTAAGAATCGGCATCATCGGGCTAGGCAATATCGGCCAAGTTCATGTCAACAACCTGCTGAAGGGTAAAGTGCCTCGTGCGGAACTGACCGCCGTAGCCGATGCTTTTCCCGATAAACTTTCGGAATACGCAAACAAAGGACTCAAGACATTTAATGACGCCGATGCACTCATTCATTCCGGCGAGATCGATGCTTTGATGATCTGCACACCTCACTTTCAGCACACCACGCTTGGCATTCAAGGCCTCGAGGCGGGACTGCACGTTATGGTTGAAAAACCCATTTCAGCCCATAAGGCAGATGCTGAAAGGCTCATTTCGGTAGCAGATAAACATCAGGATCTTGTATTCGGTGGTATGTTCCAGATGCGAGTGGAACCTCGTTACATCCAACTCCGCGACTTGGTTCAAAGTGGTGAACTAGGAGAATTAATCCGAGTCATCTGGATAATGACAGACTGGTTCCGCTCCGAAGCTTATTATCAGAGCGGAGGTTGGCGTGCAACTTGGAAGGGCGAAGGTGGCGGCGTTCTTCTAAACCAATGCCTCCACCAACTTGATGCCCTGCAATGGATTGTCGGCATGCCCAGTAGAGTCCGCGGTCATGTCGGAATAGGAAAATTCCATGACATCGAGGTAGAAGATGAAGTCACATGCTACCTTGAATTTCCAGAAGGAGCCTCGGGTATTTTCATAAGTTCTACAGGTGAGACTCCAGGTAGTAATCGATTTGAAATTTCTGGCACCAAGGGACGTGCAATTTTGGAGAATGATAAACTAATCGTTACGCAAAATTCAGTGCCTAGTGATGAATGGAACAAAACCTCAAAAGTTGGATTCGCCCAACCTGAGACAACAATCAAAGAGCTTCCCATTCCTCCGGCCGAAGAACCTCATGCGGGACTGCTCACTAATTTTGTAGATGCAATTCTCGACGGGGAACAGCTTATCGCTCCAGGTTCAAGTGGCATTGGCTCAGTAGAATTGGCCAATGTTATGCTTTATTCAGGACTGCTTGATCAACCTATTGACCTCCCAATGGAAGGCGCAGCATGGGAAGCCAAGCTAAACGAACTTATCGCAAACTCTACGCATGAGAAAGAGACGCGTGAAGTTTCTGGCGAAGATTTCTCCAAGTCATTTCGTCGATAGGAATCTGGAAGCGCTCCTAGAGCGAAATATATGTAGGCTAAACTAGTTAGATACCTCACTTTGAAAATGAATGTATGCGACATCCAAGCATCCTTGGAAGAAGAACGACAGTCTCTTCTGAATCATCCGCTTTACGAACAGCTAATCGACGTAGACTCCTTGCGTATTTTCATGGAGCACCATGTTTGGGCAGTATACGATTTTATGTGCATGGCCAAACGTTTGCAAAGCGCCTTCACGACAACCAGCTTCCCGTGGAAACCACCCAGGGTTCCAGAGCTTGCAAGGCTGATGAATGAAATTATCCTAGGTGAAGAATCCGACGTTCGCCCAGACGGATCAGCATCAAGTCACTTGGAGTTGTATCTCGAAGCGATGGAAGAAGTTGGTGCAAGCACCACTCCTATCAAGCGATTTTTGCAAGCTCTAGATGCTGGAAGAACTTGGCAAGGAAGCCTGCAGAATTGCGGGGCACCAAAGGCAGGAACTCAATTTGCACAAGAGACTCTAAAAGCTGTTGAAAATGAGAGCCTAGCTTTTATTGCTGGCGCATTCACATTTGGTCGAGAGAATTTGTTGCCGGATTTATTCCTTCAGTTTGTCCGACACTTGGACCAATCACATCCAGGAAAATTTCTGGATCTTGTGTATTATTTCCAACGTCATATCGAGGTTGATGGCGAAGAACATGGTCCACTAGCCATTAAAATGCTGGAACAAACTATTGACGCGGGTCAGGGTACAGCAGTCGATGCTTTCGAAGGAGCACAAGCTGAGCTTGTCAAGAGATGTAGTCTGTGGGATTCCATTCTTGAGGTCATACAGGTCCCAGCAATTGCTGCCTCCTAGGAACTCTTCTCAGATCCCTACTGCATACCGAAGAAGTTCAACCCTAGGAACTGTCTGTGCGAGACGAGCAATTCCCATCCACAAGCTAGGTATCATTTCGAGAACTGTTTTGGGCTCTATACTTTTCAAGTAGTTTGCGCAAGCGGTCGACGCGAGATGGTTGCTGTTCCCAAAGATTTCGAGATTCACCAATATCAGCCTTCAAGTCATAAAGTTGGCCACGGGCAGAGGCACCAAATTCCTCGGAGTTACCAATCTCAGGAGGGAGAATTAGTTTCCACCTACCCTCCCGGATGGCAAACGAACCATAAGAGGAGTAGTGTATAATTGATTCTCGAATTGGTTGTCTCAAATCTTTGCCCTTGAGGACAGATAGGAAGCTAATACTGTCCTCACCTGCATCTGCTGGGAGTTTAGTCCCAAGAATTTCCGCAAAAGTCGCAAAGAAATCAGTCTGGCAAATGACTTCATTCGAAGTGCCGGGCTGGAACTGCCCCGGCCAACTGACAATAAGAGGCACGCGGTGTCCACCTTCCAATCCATCTCCTTTCTTACCTCTAAATAGGTGGCCAGGCCTATGCCCATAAATCGGCTCCATCTCTTTGTTTGACTTCAACGAGCCGTTGTCGCTGGTCAACAAAACTAAGGTGTCCCTCAACAGTCCTGTATTCTCAAGGGTATTCAGCAAACGGCCTACAGACCAGTCGGCAAGAGCAACCGAGTCGCCATAACGACCCGCCTGACTCCTTCCCTTAACCTGCTCCGTTGGCACGAAGGGAGCGTGTGGCGCTGTGAGGGACACAAATAAAAAGAAAGGCTGGTCAGCAGGAGAAGAGGCCTGACGCTGTAGAAACTGAACGGCCTTACGAGTAAGACTAGGTAGAGCATCAATAGCTCGAAAGCCTTCTACTGTTAGACCCAATCGGCCACCGGCTCGGGTAACTTTGTCAGGAATCCCAACTGAGGTATCATTCTCGATGAATGCATACGGAGGGCAATCCAAAGCAGCAGCAGTACCATAGAAATAGTCGAAACCAAGAGTGTTAGGGCCGCCAAGAAGGGGTTTGGAAAAATCAATATCAAGATTCTCTCCGGACCCAGTGTAACCAGAATTCCAATCGCCAGTTTGACCTTCCTTAGTTACCCACCCAAGGCCAAGACCCCATTTCCCGAAATAAGCAGTGTTGTAACCGGATTTCTTGAAGAGATCTCCCAGCGTCATCCGGCTTGGGTCTATCTGCGGTGGATCGAAGCCCATACAATCCTTGCGAGCTTTAGTTTGACGCCAACAATAGCGGCCTGTCATTAAACCATAACGAGCCAATCCACCAACCGAGGAAGCTGAATGAGCATCCCTAAAGACCAAGCCACCAGCTGCCAATCGGTCCATATGGGGCGTAGGTATCTTGGATTCTGCATTGTATGCATTAACATCACCACATCCCATGTCGTCGGCCAAAATTAATAGGACGTTCGGTCTTGCCGCCACAAGTAGGCCACCAACAAGAAAACACGGTAGCATCCAGAAGATGGGTTTGAAAAAACTGATCACTTTGATTGGTTAGAAATGACAATCAATGCTTTGGACTAGCAATAGACGGATCCGTTCAAGCTTGCTTGAAGAAGCAGTGAGAAAAAAGCAATCAGAGAGTCAAAATTAAGTCTCACATGAAAAGTTTCTCCTCCGTTAAAATACTACTGATTTTGCCGGTTCTTCTTGCAAATGCGAAGGAGCCAACTCGCGGCCCAGAACAATTTACCAAGACAATTCACTCTTGGTTTAAATCCGACCAAAAGAATCCGCCACCAGTTAACTGTACAATGTTTATTGGCAGTTCAAGCATCCGCAGATGGAGTACACTCGCCGAGGACTTTCCAGAAATCAACGTAGTAAACCGAGGTTTTGGAGGTTCAAAAACCTCTGATATCCTGTTCTTTTTCGATAAACTAATCCCTACTGTTCAACCCCAAAATATAGTCTTCTACTGTGGGGAAAATGATATCGCCAAAGGTGCAAGCCCAGAGGTCCCAGCAAATAACTGGAAAACTTTTGTTGAACGAGTGCGTTCTGTCCGTCCCGACACCAAATTTTATTATATTCCCATAAAACCAAATCCCAAGCGATGGAACTTTTGGCCAAAGTATCAAGCTGCCAATCTCCTCATTGAAGAGTACTGCAAGTCCGACCCCAAAATCACATATATCGGCACGATTCCACAAAGGATGCTAGCCTCGGATGGGAAACCTCGCCCATGCATATACGACAGCGACCTTCTACACCTCAACACCGATGGCTACAAAATCTGGGCCAATGAAATACGTAAGGCGATATTGCCGTAAAAACAACGAAGCCCATCATTGATGCGCACTTTTAGCCTACTCATACTCAAAGACTAAACCAGTAATCACAAATTTTGCTTACAACGTGTTTTCTATACTTCCATGAAACCTAATATCATCCTGGTACATGGAATCCTAAACCAAGGTCGCATGTTTTGGACAATGGCTCAACATCTAGCCAAATGCGGTTTCCAAGTGTATGCACCCGACCTGAAACCTAATACTGCAATTACCTCGCTTACGTTACTGTCCGAGCAGCTTTCCCGATACATCCAAAATAACTTACCAACAAATAGCTCCTACCATCTTCTGGGATTCAGTATGGGCGGCCTAATTTCCCGACATTACCTACAAACCTATGCTGATATCCACCGAGTCCAAAGCTTCACTACCCTGTCCAGTCCCCATAAGGGAACTCTGAATGCATGGTTGCTTCCTCTGAAAGGCTGGAAGGAGATGCGACCTAACAGCCTCTTTCTCCAGCAGTTGTCGGCCAATGATCATCGAATTGCGTCTTACCTTCGCCCGCTTTCTCTCTGGACTCCCTTTGATTTAGTTATCCTACCAGCAAATAGTTCTATTTGGAACATTGCGACAAATGAGAGTGTTCATATACCCATACATACAGCGATGCTGTACAGCAAAAAGGTAGTCACACGTCTCGTACAGCACCTTGGCAAAGAAAACACATCTTCCTTCCATCGCTGACTATGACACCAAAGGCAGAGGCTGTATTGGTGAAGTTGTATCAGCGGACAAGACGAAGTTCGGTCGCCAACATGGAATTTGTAATGGACCAGATGATGCGATCTATACCGGCACCATCGGGTACGCCGCTTGCAATGGCAATAGAGTGAACACAAAAGCGGATAGGCTTAGGTTTAATCTTCGTTCGATGGATCTTCCTCAGAGTTTTCCTCAGGGTCATTGTTTTTGTCGACTTCTTCGTGAATACGAGGCGAGTCATCGGTAGTGAAGTCGACTTTGGTGAAGTCGCGATGTTCGATGTCGGCGTGAAAATATTCTGCTGACTTGAATTTAAAAAAGTTTGCGATAGCGACTTCCGGGAAGTGAAGGATCTTGGTGTTGTGCCTCTCAACACTATCGTTGTAACCGTTCCGCATCAGTGCCACTTCATTTTCGAGCCCGACAATGCGGCGCATAAGGTCTTCAGTAAGAGTGTTGGCCTTCAGATCAGGGTACTCTTCTCGAACCGCTAGTAGTTTAGTGACTACAGCGGACTCAGCACCAAGGAACTCCCCTGCTTCAGAGGCATTCATGTCACCAATACGCTTGGCATCAGCGCGAAGATCTACTAAAGTTTCATGAAGTTCTTGTTCGTGGAGTTGATAGGCTTTGGCGACCTCAAGAAGATTGGGCACAAGTTCGGAGCGCTTCTTAAGGGAGACTTGGATATTTGCCCAAGCTCGTTTGACGCGCTGCCTCAGAAAGATGAGGTCGTTAAACATTAGCGCTACCATCATAAATCCACAGAAGGCTGGAGCGACCAAAGCAGCGAAAAGGTAGTCGGTAGCAGCGTAAGAACCGGAAATACCGAAAAGAGTCAGCACTAAAAGCATGACACCATTGAGGCCTAAATTTGTGGTGAAGATAGCGGCACGACTTTTCCGTAAAAGAACTTGGCGCTCGGGAAGGTTGGCTAAGAGAAATGGAAAATCCTTGTTTTTCTGAAGGATAAGACGATCCATCTGCTCAGTGTCCAGTTCAGCTGAACCAAGTGCGTAAAGGGGGTCTTCGACTTGTATCCAAGTCTCAATATAGATGCGGTTCCCCCTGCGAATACTATGACTGTGCTTGGAATAGATTTCTGCATCTTGAGGGTTAATGAGGACGGTACCTTCAGAATCTCGACAGAGAAAATCCATAGACTGTGTTCGGTCAGTTATAATAACCCATTTGGCCTTCTTACCACTTCCTCGCCTTTCTTTGACGATGTAGTGGTAATATACACAGGGCAGAGACTGAATGGGGCTCTCCAGCGGAGGCTGTCCTTCGGGTAGCTCTACGGTACCAGAAAGTTCGCCGGGACCATGGGCTAAGCCAGCGGTTGGAGAAGTCGGAATGTTCTCAATATATCGCTTGGTCTTAATTTTTCGAAATCCCCATGGGATGCAGAATCCACCTAGTGCAAGCGCTACAGGGAACATCCAAATCAGACTGATAAAGGAAAGAGGAACTCTTTGAATCTCGAGAGAATGCTCTTTTTCTGGTACAGTATCCTTCCCTAATGGCGGGATTTCTTGAATCCGTCCTACACCCCAGACTGGCGCAAGGATATTTTCCGGAAAACGATTACGGATTTCGTTGGTTCGACGAACTCCAGCGTTAAGCCCATTGCGGATGCCGTGGATACGGTCGACTTTTTTTTCAGAGAGGTCGTGTAGTGCAGACTGTAGCGGGAGCATATCATACCAATCGCCAGACCAGTAGCCAACTCGACCTTCATAGAGCATAGATGCAATTGTACGAGATGCGCGTTCTTTGTGCAGCATGACTCGATCTCGAGCAGATACGAGGTCATCGTGCATCATGCTAGTGGCATACCAGACCAAGGCAAAGGCTAGACCAGAGGACACGAGCACAAGAAAGGCGAGCACGCGGTGAATGTGAAGGATCCAACACAAGAAGACGAAGGAAGATGACAAAAACAACAAGGAGAGAAAGCAAAGCCCCATACTACTAGCAGCTCGCATACGGCGCTCTTCGTCGACAGTGCGTTCAGAAATGATGGGCAGGTAGAGGCCCTCAGCGCGAAAATCGACTTCGCATTGGCCTCCGTTAAGGAGCTTTGCAAACCCAAATACAAACACCTGGGTCCCAGGCTCGATTCGGTACTCTGTGTAACGCATGTCGCCCTCGCGAGTGCTGAAGTCCGAGTCAACGTTGAAGGTTTCAGCGAGTTGGGAGATGGCCTTAGCGCGGAGGAGGATTTTGTCTCCGTTTATGTCTCGGAGATCGAAGTCCACGGACGCGTGTTCATCTCTAATCGTCTTCCAATAGCTATCGCCGTCCGAGTCCTCCTCTAGGCGCTCAACAAGATACCGATAATAGAGGCATTGAGTATGAGTATGTGGAGCCTTGAGTATCTTATTCGCGATCTGAGCCTTACCATTAAGTTGAACTTCGCCCTCGATCACCCAATTGACTTGTGATTCGGGAATGCGGGATATCACGCGCATGTCCCGAAGACGATTGAAGCTAGCTTCTTGGGAGCAAAGGCCCAAAAGAAGGCATCCAGCAACACCTAGGAAAGCGAAGAATCTCTGCTTCCAAGACATAAATTAGCGAAACTCCAAACCGTCGAAGAGCTTGCTCCGGTCCTCAACTTGATTGGCAGGAGTAGAATTCTCAAGGTTAGGCTCCTTTTCCTCCTCGACTTTGGGCGGTGGATCAACCGCGAGACGGGTTTTCAACTTCCCATCTTCATAGAGCTTCTTTGCGGTCATGTTGCCAGCACGATTCCATTGGATGAGAGTGCCTACAATTTTACCTTCCTCATAAGGATATTCGGCCTCCCGCTTTCCATTATTATGCCAACGCCGAACAATTCCGTGAAGTTTGCCTTTCTGGTAATTTCCCTCGGCCATTCGAAGGCCATTCTCATACCACTCCTCCATAACCCCATGCAGTTCTCCTTCCTCGAAGAAGCAGACCTGCATAATCTGTCCGTTCTCATACCACTTGGTGCGCTGGCCTTGCTTACGTCCATCTTTATATTCCTGAACCGACTTAGGCAGTCCGCTTGCATAACGGCCATCGACAACTAGACCTGTAAAAGGTTCCTCCCCATTGACGGCAAAGAAGATTTCATCTCGATCCTGAAGTTGGTGAATTTCGATTGTTCGCTGGGTTGGCTTGAAATCAGGCTCTCCACAATGGATGCAGTTAGAAGCTGATGTGCTAACCTTACCAAAGCACAAACGGCATCTGACCAACTCTCCAACCCCGAAGGAGCAAAGATAAGAAACTAGTAGAATAACGAGGACCTGAAGAGGCCTCAGAAACGCGGTTTGGGAGGAAGAAAACATTTGCGATGTTTACGTAAGTTTGTAAAGTGATACTGGTCAATTACGAATGCGTTCTGCCAGAACCTTAGTACCCCTAACCCTACTTTTTTTGCTGGGTGTTTTATTGTTTTTGCCTTCAACAAAGCAAAGACTTGGTACGAATTTGGTCAATGATTCAGGTCTGCAGCCTACCGAGACACTCCAAAAGATAGATAACCCCTCTCGAGATACATCGAGTAATTCCCACCCCAATAAGCAGAGCTCAAGTCGACAATCACCGCGTTGGGCCAAATTAAAAAAGGCCCTAGAACTCGGAAATCCTGTTGTGTTACGTACTCCAACTGGCGGGGATCGTACTTTTTGGATGCGACCTCGAAAAGCTGTTGGCGATGACTTTCAAATCACCTTGGGAACTGAAAGAGACTCAGTGCTTTCAAACATTCCCTTGATCTACGAAGGCGCATCATGGAACGAAGATCAACCGACTCACGCCAACTTTGCCATCGTGGGCCAAAGTTTCGCGGCTATTTTAACAGGACCTGATGGTATCGTTTATGAAATTCATACTGACCCGGTCACCGGCCAACTTGAGCAAACTACCCGCAATGAACAAGATAGAGCCTACAGGTGTCGACTCGACCCTCGCACTCGTATAGCCGCTATCTCATCATTGGACGCTGCTATCCTCTCCCAAGACTTTCCTTCAGAACCTGTAGAAATCCTCCCAGTAGCACTCCCTCAAGGCGGTGCCGATCCCGCGACCGGTAATTACAGCAAGATTCTCGATACAATAATTGGAGGGCAGCTGTACGAAGCTTCACTCAAAGACGCCCTGATTCTAGTTGCCTTGGACAAAGCAGCTACTGGCGTAAACACAACGGATAATCTTGCTTCCAAGGCCTCTCTTCAACTTTGCCGAATGGCCAACATCTCTGCCCTTTACGAACATCAGATCGGCTGCCGCATATTAGTCCAAGAACTTCTCCTGACCCCAGACACCGATGAATACAACGACATTCCAGCCAGCCTTGGAGACTTTCGCAGTTGGGCGGAAAATCAACGTCCCAGAAACCAGTTTCCACGTACTCTGGGCACAAAAGTAGGAAATGGCCTGACTGGGTCTACACTCGGACTTGGATACGTAAGTGTCCTTAAGGGAAGCCATAGCTACAGCATCGTACGCCCGGGTTACGACCACGCCCTGCTGGGACACGAGATGGGTCACAACTTTGGATCAGGACATAGTGACGGTGGAGTAATGAATGCGAGTTGGCGACGCGGAGCTCGAGACTTCTTCAAGAAAATTGATGGTGGTGAGACATCGGCAAAGAAAATGTACAACCACGCTAAGAGCCGTCTTTTGGGTACTGCTCCCCTTCGCCATCCAGAACAAATTCCCTTCGCAAAAAATGATTTTGCCCGGACATCCAAAAATAAAGCCGTAACAATCGAACCGCTTGGAAATGACCTAACTGCAGTCCTTAACGGTCAAGAAAACAGGCTCAGTATTGCGGAATTGGGAGCGGTCTTTCCAATTGGTGCAGGTAGCGCCAGTTTTAGTGGAGGCGAGGTCACTTTCAGTCCCGAATCTAACTTCACTGGGATCGCTTGGTTCAGCTACACCCTCCAAGGAGATGTAGGCAACAACTCTAAAGGCTGGTACCACAAAGGGGATATTGCCATCCAGGTCCACTCAGGACCAAGCAACACCGAGCTCACGTTGCGACCGGGTGACTCCCACATCCATCACCCCTCCGGAGGCGGCGACCTCACCGTGGAATCACAACCTCAGCAGGCGCGCGCAGACCGTACCGCAGACGACAAGCAAGCCATCGTAATCCGTGTTAATGCTAATGCGACTGGCACGGATACCTTCATCTACCGAAAAAATAACGTAAACTACACCGTCGACATCATTTACGCAGAGCCTGGCCCCGTCACTCGCTCGGATATCTACGTATTTGACACTACACAGGACCAACTCCGCTTCAATCCTCTGCTTAACGACGAAATCCCAGGGACTCGACAGCCCCAACCGATTCGGCCAATTCTCGGCTTAGGCACCAACGGAAAAGGCACAACTGGCGAGAACTTACTACCGAACGGCTTCAAACTAATCAGCGCCAGTTTGCTCGACGATGAAAAAGGTACTCTAACAAAGGAAACCACTCCATTCACAGTCGATTCCCAAAAGGCGGATATCAATTCTGGCTTCCTTAAATTTGAGCCCAAGAATGGCGCCAAAGGCCTTGCTCGCATTGAGTATATCATCGAGGATGCCGCTGGCAACAGAAAGACAGAGACCATAGTCATACTGCTCAATCTCGTTACGATTACCTCTCCATCTGTCGATACTGCAATTATTCGACAAGACTCTGGGCTCCTTCTATCAGGAACTACACACGCCATTTCGGAACCTCCCCTCTCCGGCAAGCTATCGACACAATGGAGCATCATCTCCAGTCCCAAAAACAGCCGCGTAATCTTCGATGATCCTTACAACCAGACTACAGGCTCTAGTTTTTCCCAGCCAGGCACCTACACACTCCGACTCACTGCAAGCGATGATGGGGGTTACGGAACTTTCGACGAAATCACAGTCAAAGTTGAACCATCCAAAACTAACAGTGACGACTCAGAAATCCAACCAGCAGCCCACTGGAAGTTGGATGAAGAGCAGGGCACTATCGTACGCGACTCTGGCGTAAACAAGTTCAATGGAACTATCAATGGTCCCGTTTGGAGAGATGGTTTGCTGGGAGGAGCTCTTGAATTCGATGGTAACGACGATTTTGCGGAACTCCTGATCCAGCAGATTATTCTCCCTACTGGTGCCACCTGGAAATATCATGACAAAGGTACAGACCTAGGCGACACATGGCTGGAAACTAATTTTGACGATTCTTCATGGGAACAGGGACCGACACAATTGGGCTACGGTAACGATGGAGAGAAGACTGTCCTAGACCACGGGCCAAGCCCTACTCAAAAGAATGCAGCCAATTATTTCAGGCATCGCCTTGAATTAGAGGCGGTAGAGAACTATCCAGCTGCACGCCTTCGTTTTCAGCGAGATGATGCTGCTGCTGTTTACTTGAATGGCCAAGAGCTTTTCCGCGACAGCAATCTTCCTGCGAACGCAGACTTCAAAACCTATGCAAGCTCAACCATCGCAAACGAAAACGCATGGCAATCTGTCCATATACCTTCCGATTTATTTACCGCTGGAAGCCACACGCTCGCGGTTGAAGTACATCAGGCAAATGCAACAAGCTCTGACACGAGGTTTAATCTTGAACTCTCCGCCTTCACTAAGCCAGCAGGCGAAATCCTCAGGCTCAGCCAAGGTTCGGTCAGTCTGTGGGTTCGCACCACAGAGAACAGCCGCATGACGCTGTTATCTGCTGCCGACACTCTGGACCCTGACCGCGAATGGAAGCTATATCTGGAAGACGGACGTGCACACTGTAAAGTTCTCAGTGATACTAACGCCGACTCAACTCCATTCAGAGCAGATAAAAAACTCACGGACAACCAGTGGCACCACATCCTCCTAAATGTCGACCCCGCCAAAAACGCTTCGTTTTACATCGACGGAAAGTGGAAGGGACAGTTCACTCTACCCTTCTTCAACGCTGTCTGGAATAGTAACACGCTACAACTTGGTCGCTCCCTTCGTTCGTCAGGCTCCAGTGATTTCTTTATAGGCCAAATCGATGATATCCGCATTTATTCTCGTCCTCTTTTACAAACAGAAATCGAAGCCCTCTCACACGCCAACACCAACCGAGGACCTATCTTCTTTCTGCCTTCCAGCAAAGTAGTGACTCCATTCGACCCATTCGATCTCTCACTAATCAAGCCTATTGTGCAAGATGACGGTCGCCTGAATCCGACACTCACCTATTCTTGGAGCCTGCTAAATGGTCCGGGAAGCCTGACTTTTAATGACGCATCCTCCCCTACCCCGACAATCGAATTTGGGAAGATAGGTGACTACAAGATTCGTCTAGTTGCCGACGATGGTGAGATACAAACCTTCCGTGATCTCGAAATTGAGCACATCAACGGAAACAACGATAAACCCATGGCACTGGGCATCGCTGACCTCACATTGAACGAAAACGAGAACGCCAAAGCAATCAATCTTCATCAAGCTTTCGAAGATCTTCAGGACACCGATACCCAACTAACCTTCTCAATAACAGCCAACTCAAAGCCAAGCCTCTTTCAGAGACTTGAAATTAAGGGTAATCCTGACAATTTATACCTGATACCCGCAACTGGACAACTCGGCACTTCAAACATCTCCATACGCGCTACAGACAGAGAAGGTAATTTCACGGACACCAATTTCTCAGTGACTGTTAGAAATCAGCCACCCAACATCCTCCAGCAAACCTTATACCTAGAAGAAAACAGCCCTGCTGGCACGATTGTCGGCACTGTTCAAGCGGAGGATCCAGATGGTGACACCCCAATATTCCAAATCATTGCCGGTAACGAAACCGGCTTGTTCACCATTGAACCTAGTAATGGTAGAATCTCCCTTAGCCCCGATGCTAAAGTGGACTACGAAACCACCCCTTCACACACTCTCAACGTAGCAGTAACTGATGAACGTAATCCTTCTCCTGAGAACAACGCAGAAATCCGAATCTATATCGTTGACCAGAACGAAGCTCCTACTGTTGCCGACGCTACCTTCAACCTCGGCGACACACTTAAAACTGGTGAACTAGTCGGCCCTATTTCGGGGAGCGACCCCGAAGGCGACAGCCTTCTCTTTGAGATCACAAGCGGCAACGAAGATGGACTATTTGCTATCGATGCCAACGGGATACTCTCCATTGCCAAGCAAGCAACTCTTGATCCCTTGCAAGAACCACGCCGCACACTCGTTGTTCGTGC
>CAJWWL010000013.1 GCA_913048125.1 uncultured Opitutia bacterium
GTTACTTCTGACTCTGAAAAAGAGTGTCCCAAGCACTGCTAGTATGACTGGCATTATGAACAAATTGGCGATTTGGACGATTCGTTCGACACTTTCTATGTCTTCACGACCTTCTCGGCGGTCCTTCCTCTTTTTCTTTTCGAGCTCTTCAATCTTAACATTGGCCTCTTCCTGCTTAATCTGAATTTGTTTTTGCAGCTCCATCATTGCGACTCGGGTGTCTTGCTGGACCTGCTGTCTGATGGCCTTCATGTCGTTTTGCAATGACATCAATTTAGAGATAGTATCCTTGTCCTTGTCTTTATCCAAAGAGATAGATCCATCAGGACGCATGTATTTCAGGAATGGCTCTAGTTGCTTCTGAATTTCTTGGCTCTTAGCGCGAAGCTGTACCTGAGCACTGCGTTGCTTGAGTTGCATATCTTGGTTGATCTTGGCTAATTCATCCTCAAGCGCTTGGTTCGCAGCTTGAATTTCTTTATCGATCTCCTTGTTTTTTTCGTTGAGCTTTGCCTGACGTTCAGCTTCGAGTTTTTCGATTTTCTCAAATGGTCTAAAAGTGTCGCCCTTTACATTGACTCCTCCGAGAGTCTTGTCACCGGTGACGAGGTAGTCTACCAGATTGACTGCTAGTACACTGTTGTGAGCAGCAACAGGCCTCATGTTATCACTGCTCTGGTACCTTGAGAACAAATTGTTCAGGAAGTCAAAGTCCGTGAACAAAACAACTTCACCGTTACCTTCTGTGAGGATGTCTGAATCCTCTTCACTATCTTCCCCCTCGGTGGGTTTGCCGTCTGGGAATGCTGTTTTGAATTTTCCAGTGAGTATTCCCCCAATTGTGTGACGTTTACCTTCTACTGCCTTCTGTATGCTGGCGTTGAGCGCAGATGTTTGGGAGCGAATACTCATGAGAGAGCGAGGATTGACCTGAAAGGGATCGAAGGGGTATTGTGGGTATAAGCTTTGTGTGCGTGGAAGATCGCTTGCTGGGAGAAGTCCAGTAGTAGCTCCTGCTTGGACAAGAGGAGTCAGCGTCAGGTTGCTGTCTTCGCTAAGACTGAAAGCTCCTGCCTCCATGAATAGCAGGAGATCGTCGCTTGGAATAAAGTCATTCTTTGTTATCTCATTTTCTCCAATGGCGCGTACCCACGCAGGATAACTACCCAGTTTTGGCAGCGGAACATTAGAGCCAACGTTCGCGAGAACCTTAGTTTTATCATAATTGACACCCCACGCTTCGAAGAGCTTTTCAAGGTCGCTGTTTGCATCTATTCGGTTGGGCATTTGCATCCCCATCATTGGCACTTGCGGGATGTTTCCATTTGCATACTGATCAATCCAGCAACTTGGGTCTACTGCGATGAAAAGTTTCCCTCCATCCAGAAGATATTGGTCGAGAGCAAATTGAAGTTCATCAGTTAAATTTTTAGGGTGAGCTACAACGATAGCTGCGAACTCCTTATCATCTGGTAGTGATGTCGCCGTAGCACCGATACTTTCCAATTCGTAAAGTTGCTTTAGCTTTTGGAAGAAGGGTTGATGCTCCTCCATCTGCTGCATTGTGTTGATTAAGCCAACCAACTGCTTTTCGTCGTTAGAGAGACCATACAGAGTGGTGATGATCTCTCTTTCTAGGAAGCTTTCAGATTCGTGGAGAAAGTTTATATTTTCCTCTTCACCTTGGTATACGATCTTGATGCCCGTATAGAAGAGAGTGTTTCCCAGACGTCCCTTGATACCGAAATCTGACTTTTCAGCGACCTCCTCTTCATCGGTATCTGGTTTGGGGTCAATTACGGTGAGGGTTATGTCTCCGTTGTCTCCTTTGTAGTTGTCGTCGAACTGTTGCAGGAGTGACAAAACTCGGTCTGCTTGGCTCTTAATGTAGACAGGGACGTCCTCGCGACTTCTGGAGAAGTGCAACTCAATATCTATGTCTCCACTTATTTTACCAAGGATTTCCTTAGTCCCTTTTGTCAGAGAGTAGGTTTTTTCAGCCGTCGTATCTAGACGAACATTTTTGGCCATAGACGCAATCCAGTTTAGCATTACAGTGCCTAGAAGCAGGATTGCGATGGAGACGAGCTTGGATGATGTTTTCATAGCAGATTTCGGAAGTTATGAATTCTCCAGTATTGGTTCAAATTTGTTAGAAGTCAGCGTTCCAGAACAACTACATTTGCGAAGAGGCAAAAGACTGAAAAGGATATGAAGTAGAGCAGGCCTTTCAACGAGATGACGCCATCTTGAAAGGGTTCAAAATGAGTGATGAAGCTAAATTGCGAGATTGCTTCAGCCATTGCCATGGGCAAGAAGCCTTCAAGCAAATCAGCGAATACACTCCAGCCGAGAAAAAGGAATACAAGAGTGACTAGTGTACTGATTACGAAACTGATTACTTGGTTCTTAGTGAGTGCAGAGGTTAGTGAGGTAACGGCAAGGAAACTACCAGCCATCAGGAAGAGTCCAAAGTAGCCTGTGAACACAGGACCAACATCTGGAGAACCAAGTATGAAGATGGTCAATACCATGCTCACAGTAAGACATATCGCTACAAGGATAAAAGCCCATGCTGCGAAAAACTTACCCAGAACCGCTTGTATTGGAGTTAGGGGGAGTGTGAAGAGTAGTTCCCATGTTCCAGATCGTTTTTCCTCAGCCCAGAGACGCATCCCAATCGCTGGTATAAAAACAAGGAATATCCAAGGTTGATAATGAAATAAGGTGCGCATGCTGGCATCATTGGTTTCCAGCATATTGCCTAGATACAAAGCCATTGCTGTTGATGCTAAAACAAATGCAACTAGAAACACATATGCTACTGGAGAGCGAAAGTAGCCTAGGAATTCTCGCTTAAACAGGTAATAGGTAGTTTTCATTCGGAAATCTTTTTACAATTTAATTTTATCCGCTGCTTGAGGGCAGTTATCGTTAATTGCGGGATTGCGTAAGGTCGCAGAAGATATCTTCCAAGCTCTTGCCGGGATGCTTCTCTCGGATTGCTGTGGGAGTGCTGTCGACTATAACCTTACCGTTCGCTATGACAATGATGCGTGTGCACATGGCGTCGACTTCCTCGAGAATGTGAGTAGAAAGTACGATTGCCTTTTCTTTAGCCATGGAAGCGATGAGCTTACGTACTTCTCTCTTCTGGTTAGGATCTAGTCCATCGGTAGGTTCGTCAAGAATCAGGCAGGGGGGGTCGTGTAGGACTGCTTGAGCCAATCCGACTCTTTGTCTGAATCCCTTACTCAGCGTTTCGATTGTTTGATTGCGCACTCCTTTTAAGTGACAAACTTCTGTGGCTCTTTTTATGACTGCATCTCTGGCCTCCTTGTCATGATAGCCACGCATTTCAGCGATGAAGGTGAGGAATTCCAATACGGTCATTTCCTGATAAAGAGGACCGCTTTCCGGCAGATATCCAAATAGCTTTTTAGCTTCCAGAGGATTTTCGCGAATATCGTGTCCGCCGATCGAACCGGTTCCTTCCGTGGGGGTTAGGAAACCAGTTAGCATTTTCATCGTGGTAGACTTACCTGCGCCATTAGGCCCGAGAAAGCCAAGGATATCACCTTTCTCAACTTTAAATGAGACGTTGTCTGCGGCGCGAAACTCACCGTAATCTTTGGTCAGGTTCTTTGCTTCAATCATGATTCACACTTTGGTGGTTGTAATTATCAGAATAAGAAAAAAACGGGCCGAGATTTTTTCCTCTTAAATAAGAAAATCAAGCCCAAAAATCACAGCGAAACGGTGCCGTGAATTTGTTAATTTTTTTTGTCTACAGGTTGTTTTTCTAGACCTTCGAGTTTGCCCACTGTTCGGGCTTGGCTGCCTGTGCTACTTTGAGGGCACCATTGGCGACAAAAACTTTGAAGTCTTCACCTGCTACATGGACTTGTGGGCTTTCATAGCCACTTTCCAATAGGAGGCGCTGTAGTTCTTCTGGCATGTTTTGAATCATGCTACCACCTCCGGTGAGGATGATATTCTGGAGCATCTCAAAAACAGAATCAGGGCGCGCCATAGGGATTACCTTTTCTAAGGATTCAAAAACTTTTTCCAAGAGCATGTTGCAAGCTTCTCCAACTTGCTTGCCTACATCTATCGTTCTAGGTTTGCCAGCTACAGGCACTCTCACTTTCATACCGTATTGCGGCTCTCCCACATAGGAATATTTCTCTTTGTACTCTCTAATCTTATTTGAGGAAATACGGGTTTCAGGGTAAGCTTCTGCCAGGCCGTTCTCGAGGTGATCATCAACATCATCACCGGCAACAGGCATACTGAGTTGGTCTTCGGGAGTAGGGAAGTAACCTTGAATTATACAGTAGTCCGTAGTACCCGCACCAATGTCGATAAACAAAGAGTTTTTGACCGGATCCATGTAGGTTGGGTCACTAAGGCGTGATTCGTCGCGGAATCCGTAGGCTGCAAGAAATGGTTCTGGGACCAGAATGGCAGCGTCAAAAACACCAGTTACTGCCTTTTGTACATTCTCCCTTGCGGTTTCGTCTGCATTACTGGGCACACCTACCACAGCATGAATGGTAGCCTTACCCGATGGATCAATAATACCGCGGATGTATTTAACGAATTTTGTAGCGGCATCAAGATCCTCAATTACTCCGTCCTTGAGTGGGCGCGCAATGCGTAGATGAAGTTCGTTTTCCAGAGCTTCGTCTCCATAGAGTTCAGCTGAATCTCCTGGTAGAATGCCTGCGAGAATACCTCGGTCTGCGTAGCCAACAATTGTGGGGACAACGGTATTACAGATCTCTTCTCCAGAAGCTGAGTCAACTGCTTGGATACAAGAGGTGTTGGTGCCTAGGTCGAGACCTAGGATTATATAGTTGGATGTTGGTTTAACAGGGCTTTCAGAAGGCTCTGAAGTAGGTTTGGATTTAGGTTCCTCCTGTTCAGGTTGTTCGTCGTTGGTTACGGGAAATTCGGGTTGGGTGAGTTCTTCAGTGCTCATTTTACAGTTTTGGCGCGGGTGGATTTACGTTTTGTCTTGGGCTTTGCGGTCTTTTTATCTGATTTTGGTTTTTCCTCTAAAACGGTGTCGATGATTTTTTCTAGATCGTTGAAAAGTATGCTCTGCCAGTTCTTGTTGGTCCGCAGACGCGCCTCTTTGAAATTGCGCAGACGTTCGGCCATTTGATTGGCAGTAGGTTGGGGTTGAGTATCTTCACTCTTTTTCTTCCCTGTCTTTTTGACCGAAGGACGCTTCCGTGGCGGAGTGGATGCTGCAGAAGGTGGACGTATGTTTTTTGTGTCGAGGCCGAATACATCGTAAAGCAGCATCTGGAAATCGTAGAGTATAGTACTTACCTGCAATGCAAATGTTTCCTCAAAGCGTGAGAGCATCATGTCACACAATTCGACAGATTCGTCTACTTTTTGCATTTCTTTTTGAAACATTTCTTGAAGTTGTTTCTTCTTCTCTTGATCAGGCCTGCTTGAGGCTCCCATCCATACAGAGACTGCCCCAGGCATGTCCTTTGCAAGAATTCTAACCGCACCCTTTTCATCTCCGGTAGCGCGAAGCATACAGGCTTCTCGAAACAGTTTTCGTGCGGTCTCCCAGTGGGTGTCGGTCATTATCGGTCGGGGATTTTTGATGAGGTAGGGTTGGGTTTATCCGAATGCGTGAGGCTGGGTTCAAACAAAAACTTCGGTAAGTCTCTGATTGAACCCTAAACATCTATGGGGAGAGACGGATTACTACCTGCTTCTGTTCATTTGCTGATTGTCTCCTCGCTGCGTTTACTCTTTATAAGCACCTTTTCTAGATATGTCTAAAAATCAAGACATCCAAATCTACGACACCACCTTACGCGACGGTACCCAAGGTGAAGGGGTTTCTTTTCCGGTTCGTGCAAAGTTACGAGTCACCGAAAAGCTCGATCAGTTCGGGATCGATTATATCGAGGGTGGTTGGCCTGGCTCTAATCCTCGAGATATGGCTTACTTCGAAGCCATTAAAGATTTGAAGCTAACACATGCAAAGGTCGCGGCATTTGGATCTACCCGACGCGCAAATACAGCTGTTGAGGAGGATGCTCAAATCAAGCTGCTACTTGATGCTGGTACGCCTGTGGTGACTATTTTTGGAAAGAGCTGGAATCTCCATGTCACCGACGTGATACGTACAACTCTTGAGGAAAACTTGGCTATGATCGAGTCTTCGGTTCGCTACCTGAAGGCTCAAGGGCGCGAGGTGATATACGACGCTGAGCATTACTTTGACGGTAGTTGTGCTGATCCTGATTATGCAATGCAAACTTTAGAGGCAGCTGCATCTGGTGGAGCAGACTGGCTTGTCTTGTGTGATTCAAACGGAGGCAAGCTCACCGGAGAGGTTGGGGAAATGACCGCTACTGTTGTTGAGAAATTTCCCCACTTGCGAGTGGGTGTTCACTGTCACAACGACATTGGCCTTGGTGTTGCTGTCTCTTTGGCCGGTGTTGAGTCAGGTGCCACCATGGTTCAGGGGACGATCAATGGGTATGGTGAACGCAACGGTAATGCCAATTTAACCTCGATCGTACCGAATCTTGTCTTAAAGATGGATCGTGAAACCTCCTGCGCTGCCAATATTTCCAAGCTAAGGGACTTGTCGCTTTATGTCGACGATGTTGCGAACTTGCGTCCAGACAGTCGTGCCCCCTATGTCGGTGCTAGTTCGTTTGCCCATAAAGGTGGGGTACATGCAGATGCCACAGCGAAGGTTTCACACAGCTACGAGCACATTGAGCCTGAGAGTGTTGGCAACCGTCGTCGCATTCTAGTATCTGATTTATCTGGTCGTAGTAGTGTCATGATGAAAGCCCGTGAGGTTGGTATCGAAGTTGATTCTCGTAGTCCAGAGATGAAAAATTTTCTGGAGGAGTTAAAGGATCTTGAATTTAAAGGCTACGAGTATGAAGCTGCGGACGCTTCCTTTAAGCTCCTTCTGAAGAAATTTCTAGAAGGTATGGAACCATCTCTAGAGCTCTTGGGTTACCGAGTTACAGTACAGCGGGACAACGAGTCTGGGAAAATGGGTTCTGAAGCAACAGTAAAGCTCAGGGTTGGTGAAGATGTGTTACACACAGTAGCTGAATCGAGCGGCCCTGTTGGCGCCTTGGACCAAGCCTTGCGCAAGGCTTTGGAGAAAAAACATCCTTCTGTGAATGATGTTGAATTGACTGACTTTAAGGTACGAATCCTTGAGGGTGGGTTGGGTACTGAATCCAAAATTCGAGTCATGATTGAATCTGCCGATGGCAATGAGATTTGGGGCACGGTTGGAGCTAGTGACAACGTGATTGACGCTGCTTGGGTTGCTCTACGTGACGCAGTTGAATACAAGATTCAGTTAATTGATTGAATGTAGCTATCAGCAGGTGGTGACATCGACTCCAATCGGTTTCCATATTTTCGGGTCGGTTGTTTGAAATACTATTTGAGTCGGCACACCTAAGGAGGCTGCTAAGTGTCCTGGTCCTGAGTCATTGCCTAGGAACCATTTAGCTTTGTTAGCCAGATCCTGAATGAATTTGAGAGTGCTATCGTACTTACGAATCTTGAAATCTGTACCATCAAAGGCCTTTCGGAAAGGGTCTTCCAAATCTAGGTCTGCCTCACCAAAGCTAGCAATTATAGGAAGTTTCTCTTTTCTAGATTCGTATATTTTCCGCATCTTGAGTAGCGGGGTATTTTTTTTTCTGGAACCACTCCCAGGATGAATCCAAGCATGATTTCTACTTTCATTGCGTAGATGGCTTAGTAGAGAAGTCTTAGTGATATCCCTAGGGCAGGGGAGTTCTGCCTTTGCAAAGACTTGTTCTATAAAATGTGGGTGTTGGTTTGGTCGGGATTCCAACAAGATATGCTGCTGAACTCCCATCTCCAGCAAGTTTTTGCTGAACCTACCGTTAGGATCTGGTAGAAAGTTGTATACCCACGAACCTCTGAAAACATCCCCCCATTCAACGCTTGGATTACTAGCAAACAAGGTGGCAGCTTCGGCTGAGTCTAGCGATATTAAGGAGATATCATTTGAGAGTCCTTTCAGAATGGGAAAATAAGCCTCTCTTGTCAGAACTGAGACTTTAAAGGAATTTGCCAATTCATGTATCAGAGGAAGTGTCAGAATACAGTCGCCCAATGCTCCCCCACGTACGATTACGCAATGTTTTGAACCCTTTATTTTCTTGCGGATTGAATCGTTTCCAAAGACTCTCATGTGATGGATAGCGAGGTTCTTGAAGTAATTATTAAGGGAGTTCTACCAACCCACAGCGGTTCAGCCGTGTTCTTGGGCAATTCGGAAAAGACCTTTGTCATCTACGTTGATCAGGGAATTGGCAATGTGATTTCGATGGGTATGGAAGGTGTCCGTAAAGATAGGCCCTTAACTCATGATTTGATGGGTATGATGCTCAAAGGGTTCGGCGCGGAACTACGTCGTGTCGTCATCAATGATGTTGATGAAGGCACCTACTATGCTCGCATTTTTCTTGAGATGGAAAATGAACTTGGTCGTAAACTCCTGGAGTTGGACGCTCGTCCTAGCGATTCTATGGCGCTTGCACTAGTTGAGGGAGTACCTATCCACGTGACCCAAAAAGTTTATGATGAGGTTGAGGATATGACGGAGATTCTCGATCGTATACTCAAGCAACAGGGCTGAGTAAGCCCTTTTGAAATGAACGAATTGCCGGATACCATAATCCCTGGTGCTCCTGCTACTGCGCTTGCACCTATGCAGGACGTTACGGACAAACCGTTTATGGATGTCATAGCTAGTTACGGTCCCCCTGACTTCTTT
Organism: uncultured Opitutia bacterium; assembly: GCA_913048125.1. Lineage (GTDB taxonomy): Bacteria > Verrucomicrobiota > Verrucomicrobiia > Opitutales > JABJCN01 > JABJCN01. The sequence continues at coordinate 8,825 of CAJWWL010000013.1, forward strand.
TTTACCGAGTTTTTTCGCGTGCATGAGCACTCTAGGTTAGACAAGAAAGTTCTATCATCAATTACAGAAAATCTCACAGGCCGCCCTGTATTTGCCCAGCTTATTGGAGAAAACCTTCGGGATCTTGCTCGTACAGTAGATGATTTACGACCCTATCCAATTTCGGGAATTGATCTAAACTTGGGGTGTCCAGCTCCCAAGGTCTACAAGAAGAATGTCGGCGGCGGTTTGCTTCGTGATCCTATCCAACTGGATGGAATTTTAGGTTTACTGCGTGATAAGGTGGAGGGTCGCTTCACCGTTAAAATGCGAACAGGTTTTGAGGATACCCGTTACTTTGACCGTCTTATCGGTTTGATTGAAAAGCATTCTGTGGACCTCCTCAGTCTCCACGCTCGTACGGTCAAAGACTCCTACAAGAGCCGAGTTGATTACACCTACATAAAAACCGCCGTTGATTGTTTGTCGTGTCCAGTATTTGCAAATGGAAACATTACCTCAGTTTTAAAAGCAAAAAAGGTTTTAGACTACACAGGTTGTCGGGGTATCATGATTGGCCGTTCTGCTATCCGTAACCCTTGGATTTTTCAACAGTTTCGACAACACCATCAAAGTCTCCCAGTATTCAAACCTACCCTATCGGACGTACGCGCCTACATTGATGGACTCTTCACCAGCACTTGGACTGAGGGTATTCCAGAAACTGCACACGTAGCCCGCATGAAGAAATTCTTGAATTTCGTTGCTCTAGGCGTAGATGAGGAGGGCCAGTTCCTCTATGAGATTCGTCGCGCCAAAACCGAGGCTGATTTTTTCAGTATTTGTGATAAGTTCCTTATCGAAACAGGTAATGCTGAGAGATTTTTCTCTACTGAACCCCATAAAGGTTTAGTAGCTAGGCCCAACTGCGAAAAAGCTGAGATAATCGATCTCCCCACTTGTTGCTCCTGACGAGTGACTACATGCCCATTTGCTTGCGGCCTTCCTCAGAAATCATGTGTGGGTTCCATGGTGGGTCCCAAACAATTTCCACAGTAGCCGATGAAACGCTAGGTAATGATTCTAATTTCTGTCGTGCATCGTCTGCAATTACTGGTCCCATACCACATCCTTGAGCTGTGAGGGTCATTTTCGCTTCGACATTATATTGTCCACTATCCTCCTTTTCGTGCCTTAGATCATAGATGAGACCAAGGTCAACAATGTTGACTGGGATTTCTGGGTCGAAACAGTTTTTTAGCGCGTCCCAGAGCAAATCCTCTGAAAAGTCACTTGATACAGCCTCCTTAGCTTCTGCTGCTTGTTTTTCGAGCTGTTCTCGAAGAGCATCACCTTCCTTGCCCAGCGCATCGAGATTGATTTTGGCTACGCGGAATAAGCCTATCTCGTTTGCAAGAGTGACACTTTCTCCTAGAGCTTGCTTGACGGAGTAGTTGCTGTCTTTCTGGAGGAGCACTTCTTCTCCAGATGGAATGAGTGTGGCTTCGCAGTCGCGAATTAGTGTTATCATCAGTTTGGGCGTTTCTTCTGGTTATCGATTGTATTCAGATATGATCAAAAGATCGAGTAGGGTAGTCTGGCGTAGATGTTTCGGGGGTCATTCCACGCGCGTAGTTTTTTTAATTCATTCTGCATTGCATGAATTTGTGCTTCAATTAATGATAGCTTACGCTGATGTACCAAATCTTCACCTAGCATTTCAGCTATGACCTCTAGGCTAGTTTTTTCTTCAGGATGATGTTCTAGCTGAAAGTCTCCAATACCTGCAAGGTCAGCTGCAGTTTCAACTGCTTCTTCAAGTCCACCAATTTCATCGACAAGACCATTTTCTAAGGCTTGGTTTCCAGTCCAAACTCGACCTTGCGCAATTTCATGGACTGCATCACGTTCCATCCCTCGATGTGCAGCAACATTCGTAAGAAAATCCTCATATATCTCATCTACAATTTCTTGGACGAATGCAATTTCATCATCATTTTTTGGTCTTGAAACGGCGTAGGGGTTGATATGTTCACCTGAACTGATGGTGTCAAAAGTGAGGCCGAGTTTTCCACTTAGCGATGCCAGATCAATCAGCATTCCGTATACGCCTATAGATCCTGTTACTGTATCAGGTTGAGCGATAATCCTCTGGGCGGGTGCACTCACCCAATATCCTCCTGAGGCGGCCATGCCACCCATAGACACCACTAACGGTCGGTTGGTGGATTGAAAGTCTAGAATGGATTGCCTAATTACCTCGGAGGCTGAGGCGCTTCCGCCAGGGCTATTGACGCGCAGGACGACTGCCTTGACATCATCTCTTTCACGGAGTTTTGCAATTTGTCTGCGGAAGGTCGATGAACCTGAGTATCCTTGCATACTTTCACCATCAACAATAACGCCCTCAACGTATAAAACTGCCACAACATCAGCTGATGAATTTGCAGACTCTTTGACCTCATGGCTTTCCGCGTAATCGGAGAGGTTAATCTGTGTGAAACTTCCAGTATCTGAATCCTTTGAGCTTACCTTGATCAGTTTTTTAACGACTTCTTGGGTTGTGGCTACATCATCAATTAATCCGGCATTGAGGGCTTCTTCCGGAGAGAAGTGAAATTTTTCTTCCAACAACCCAAATAGTTGAGATTCCTCAATTTCTCGAGCATTGCTGATTTGCCCCAAAATAGACTTCCAGCGATGATCAAACAGATCTTGCATCTGTGTTCGAGCCTCTTCGCTGAAGGACTCGCTGGTATATGGCTCGATGGCGGACTTATATTTTCCAGTTCTTACGGGTTGGATCCCGACTCCAAGCTTCTTCAGCGCTGTGCCGTAGAATGGTATTTCCGCTGAAAGGCCATTGAGGGTCAGATCACCGAAGGGGTTCATTGCTAAACGGTTAGCACTTGAAAGCAGGCAGTAGGTACGAAGATCCGGGCTCATCACGTGCGCATGCACCGGTTTACCTGTTTTTTTAAATTCCTCTATAGCAGTTAGGATTTCCCTGATCGCAGCATAGCTTGAGCTACCGTCGACAGTCCTTAGATTACCTTGCAATAGGAGACCTTTAATGCGCTTGTCTTTGGCGGCTGTTCGCAAGGTGGAGACTACCTTATGAAGGTACAGTTTTGAGCTATTACCGTCGCTCAATGCATCGGCAATAAGATCTTGAGCATCTGACTGGGAGGGAGAATCGGTGATACTTGTGTTGAGATTAAAGACTAAAACGGCACTTTTGGGGACTGTCGTCTCGGGCATGCCGATTGTGGCAATTATCGATACCATCATAACAAAGGCGAATCCCATTAGCAGGATACCAACAATTACTTGTGCTACAACGTGCTGGAGAACATTCTTGAAGAAAGATTTCATGAGATATGTCTGGGCGGAAAATTTGTCCTTTAGCTATGAAAATCGTTGCCGCTGGAGCCTGTGTGGATTCAATTTCATTTCAAATCTAATTTCCGGGCACATTTCCCCCCACGATTCATGAGCGAGAAAATTCTATCCACGGACGAAAAAGCTTTGGCCGTAAATTTGGACGATTCCAAGTATGGCACGTTCGCAGAAATTGGTGCGGGACAAGAAGTTGTGCGCCACTTCTTCCAAGTTGGAGCTACCGCTGGTACCGTTGCCAAAAGCATCTCGGCCTACGACATGAAGTTTAGCGATGAGATATATGGCAAAGCAGATCGATATGTTTCTCGTGGCCGGCTTGTTCAGATGCTTGAGCATGAGTATTCACTTCTTGACCAACGTCTCACTGAAGTACGTGGCGATCATTCAACATTTTTCGCTTTCGCAAACACTGTTGCAGCACAGAGTTTTCGTGGAGGACGGGAGTGCCACGGTTGGATGGGTATACGCTTTCAACTCCATTCAGGAGCGGCTCCTTGTGACATAATTCTTCATGTCCGCATGCTCGACCGTTACAATCTCCAACAGCAGGATGCTCTTGGTATTTTTGGTGTTAACCTTGTGCACGGAGCTTTCTTCCATCGTGACGATCCACGCGAGTTCATTCGTGCTCTTGCTGACAACCTCGGTAAGGAGCGGATCGAGGTCGACATGATCCAATTTTTGGGAGCTGGCTTTGAGGAGGTGGACAACCGCACCCTTAGCTTAATTCTTGTTCAAGAGGGCATGACGAATGCTGTCGTCTTCGATGCGGACGGAAATGTACGTCAACCTGCAGAACTTCTCTACAAGAAAGCAGTTCTCATGGAGAGGGGGAGTTTTCAACCCGTAAATAATGTTCATCTCGACATGCTCGAGTGCGCGCAGAAACGATTTGCCCAGGTACAAGGTATATCTGAGAGCGATACTCTTGTCCTTTTTGAACTAAACCTTAGCACTTTTGGGTCCGACGAGGAAATTGACCTTGCTGATTTTCTTGCTCGCGTAGACGCATTGACCGCTCTTGGTCAGACTGTTTTGATCTCAAATTACTTTGAGTTCTACCGACTTAGTGCATATTTTCGAAGGCACACTACCAGTCCTATCGGTATTGTTCTCGGCATCAGCAACCTCGCGAACATTTTTAACGAGAATTATTATGATCATTTAGAGGGTGGTATACTCGAATCTCTAGGTCGTTTGTTTAAGCAGTCTGTTAAGCTTTATGTCTACCCTATGACTGTAGACAGTTTTGCCCACTACCAGAAGGACTGCGGTTTGGCGGTTTCAGAAGGATTCGATTGTGAAAAGCAGAATGGCGTTGATGTGATTACTGCTAACACTTTCCGACCGGACAAGCACTTGCAGACCCTTTACGATTATTTGAATGAGAACGGTTTTTTGGAGGCTCTTACTGGGTTTGCCCCGAGTTGCCTAGACATTTTCTCTCGAGAAATTGTGTGCAAGATTCGTGATGGTGACGAATCTTGGACTTGCGAAGTACCAGAGGAAGTGGCCTCCATGATAAAGTCTCGCAAGCTCTGGGGTTGTGAAGGTTGAATAAATACTAAAACCATGGTTGATTTCGATTACTCACCCACTCCAAGCTCTGGCGATGACTACAAGCCAGGCAGCTCGTTAGATAACTCCAATAGATTGGACCCATGCTCACCAGAAGGAGAGCAGCAATTTCCAGATCCTTCTACTATTCCAGCAGATTCTCAACCTACTGAATCTTTGCACTCAGAATCATCCGATGGAGATGAGTCCGAGGCGTTGGATGAAAATAGTCCTAGATTGACGTTTGAAGAAGCTCGGGTCCTTGGCTGCTTGATGGAAAAGGCTCGAACTACTCCGGATGCCTATCCCTTGTCGCTGAATTCTTTAACTAATGCCTGTAATCAGAAGACGAGTCGTTTACCTGTTACGGATCTTGATGACGACGATGTGATGGAGGCAGTTGAAGGACTTAGGGAGAAGCGACTAGTCCACCGCGTTGATCAGGCTGGTGCGCGTACTGTGAAATTCCAACATAGAGCTGAAGATTCTTTGGAGCTTCAGAAAGATGAAGCTGCATTGATTTGTGTGCTTCTCTTACGAGGTCCACAGACTCCTGGCGAACTTCGTACCAGGACTGAAAGGCTCTATGGTTTCGGTTCACCAGCCGAGGTTGAAGAAGTACTCCAAGACTTAATGGGTCGCACTGAACCTCTCGTTCAAGTAATTCCAGCAGGTCATGGACGTAAGGAGGCTCGCTACCAACAGCTACTAGGTGAATGTTTGGTGGATCTTCCCGATGTGGGATCAGCAACTACTCAAGTTTATCAATCTTCTCCAAAAGTTAGTCTCGATCGTGTCGAGGCATTGGAGACACGAGTTTCTGAGCTCGAAAATAAATTGGCCAGCCTGAATGAAGAATTCAGTCAACTCCGGGAACTTCTGGACTAGTCAATCAAGTGAAGAAGGATTTAGCAGTAGTACGTGGGGTTGTGATGATGGCCCTTCTTTTGGTGTCTATGTATTTTGTATTTTCTACTGTTGCCGATAAGTTTGAATCTGAAAAGGAGCCAGACGAAAAAGAGGCAATTGAGCAGCTCAACAAACTTCTAGAGGACTTTGAAGTTATTACTCCCGAACCCTCTGCAGCTAATATTGAAAACCCATCCTCAAAATTGGTAGAAATGGAGGACGATTTGCATCTTACCGATGCGTTGGCAGAAAAGATTCGTGAGGAGCAAGATGTTTCCGACAAGAAGCGAGCCCAAGCTGCTCTTGCTGAGTCAATTAAGAGAGGAGAGGCCAATCGCCTTCTTGAGCAGGTGGCTGAACCCTTACTAGAGAAGCAGGACGTACGGCTTGAAAGTGATTTGCTGGATGGTGAAGAGCTCGCTAATTCTATCGATTCGCTGGTTGAATCCTTAGAGACAAATACTCCAAAGGATAAACCGTCTGCTGACACTGGCTCAAACAATCCATGAGTGGGCTTCATTCGGCTATGCCCAACCTATATGTGGTTGGTTTCATGGGCACAGGGAAGTCTTCCATATCTAGGAGAGTTGCACGTAAACTTGGTATGAAATTTCTAGATACCGATGATGAGATTGAGAAGTCTGAAGGAGTTCCGATCTCTCAAATCTTTACTGATAAAGGAGAGTCCTATTTTCGATCATTGGAATGGAATTACATTGAGCGGGGACACCCATCCGATGGCTGTGTGATATCTTGCGGTGGGGGACTTGTTACTCAGGACGGAATTTCGGGATTGATGAAGGCTAGGGGCGTTTTGCTATGTCTACATGCCTCCGTTGAAACAATTCTCTCTCGTACTAGTGGAAATTCCAAACGTCCGCTTTTACAGGTCGATGATCCTGAACTCCGAATTCGTGAATTATTGGCCGAACGACAGCCCTATTATTCTTTGGCTCAGGTTTCTGTGCTTACCGATCAACGAAGTATACCCGAGGTCGTAGAGCATGTAGTCCGGAGTTATCGTACAATGATTCGAAAGAAACTCTAATCGGGTCCTTCAACACTCAAGAGTTTTGGACTTAACGGCCTGAACAAATTCACTTGGAGGTCGAGTAACTTGTCCACTAAGGTCCATGAAGGCGTGAACGGTGTATCCAGTTGTGACTCTTACACCTTCGCATGTCACAAAGTATTCGATTTTAAAGCGTACCCCTTCCAACTCTTTCAGACGTGCTTCCACAACTGTGATATCGTCGAATGTAACTGGCTTGTGGAAGCGAGCATGGCATTCGATAACCGGGAGAAGGTATCCTGCTTTTTCTAGCTCTCTGTATGAAATTCCAAGTGTCTTTAACAGATGGATACGAGCTGTCTCGAACCATACAAAGTAATTTGCATGGTATGTAATTCCCATCATGTCGGTCTCGGCGTATCGGACGCGAATTTCCTTGCGAGCTGTGACCATTCCTCTTGGTAAGTTATTGTTTCAAATTTTAGCAGTCATAATGAGTTTGGTCATGTGGTCCAGAACAGTGTGTAAGAAAAAACGGGTTTGTAATGGCAGTTTCCGATAAAGAACGTGTTTCAACCTTCGTGATTGGTGCCCTTATAGGTTGCATGGTAGTGGGCGGACTTATCCAACGTCGAAATAACCATAGGGATGCGCGGCAGAGTATTGCTGAAGCGGTTGTGCCCGAGGGGGCGCAGCCTATTCCACAAACCGTTCCCGGGATTTTACGCAAGGGAGAGATCCTCCATTTTAAAGATCATGACTTGGGCCGAACTTGGATCGTGCAATACGAGAAGAATTATCCGTTTGTACAGATTTCTGAAACCTATTCAGCTATTTCCAAGACGGGGGGTGTCTCAACCTTTGAGTTCTTATCTGCAGATCGCATTATTGTGAAACTTGTGGAAGGTGTGACTGTAAAGGAGTTCCAATCAAAACTGCTCAGCATGGGAATGCATACTAGGGAGAACTTCAAAAAGAAGGGATTAGTTATTGCTGGCTTATCAGAACTTGGCGTTGGTAAGCTTGATGAAGCTATCGCTAAGATTCGATCTCTTGAAATAGTTGATTCAGCAGAATATGACCCGATACAGGGGGGGCGTTAACCCTGTCTGTTATTTCATCCTTTATAATTCTTTTCAAAATTAACGCTTTTGCTCTCCACTTAGTGGACACACGAATGTCCCATAGTTCGTTCTGGACACCCGACGTTAAAAGACTTTCCTACACAGCTCATTATTTAGTCTCAGGGATCAGCCTATAGTTGTTATTATTGCTACTGGGAGTCCTTGTTTATCATAATTATCTATAAAAAATTCTACCAGTGAAGGTTGAAGTCAAAGAGATCAACGAAACTCGAAAACAGTTGCTTGTCGAAGTCAGTGGTGATGAGGTTGCTCGCGAGGAGAAAAACGTCCTCGGTGAGTTTACCCGTCATGCCGACATCAAGGGCTTTCGCAAGGGCAAAGCACCAGAGCATATGCTTCGAGCAAAGTTCGGCAAAAATATCCGTAAGGAACTCTCCCAGCGACTCAGTTCCAGTGCTTATCAGCAAGCGCTAAAAGATACTGATCTCGATGTAGTCAATGTTCTTAATCTTGAGGGCAATGAATTCACTGCAGGTGAGGATACTACCGTCACTATCACGGTTGATTCAAAGCCTGAAATCAAAGTTCCGGACGTATCTGACATCGAGTTGGAAGAAGTTTCCACAGAGGTTACGGATGAGGATGTAGAAAATACTTTAACACAACTGTTAAATGAGCGCGCGAGCTTTGAACCAGTAGAGCGTGCCGCCGAGGATGGTGACTACGTAAAGTGCTCCTACGAAGGTAAAATAGGTGATGACTTGGTTTCAGAACTAGTATCAGATCGTCCTGCCTTTGGTACGCAGACCTCAACTTGGGAGGAAGCGGGTGCACCCAAGGAGGGCGTTCCCTCCGTGGAAGCAATAGTCAATGGCCTCGTTGGTATGAGCGCTGGAGATGAGAAGGATGTTGATCAGACTTTCCCAGAAGACTTTGATGTGGAAGCCCTCCAAGGAAAGACCGTAAGCTATCATCTCTCTGTTGAGGAGGTTCGCGAAAAGATTCTTCCTGATATGGACGAAGCTTTCTTCAAGGGACTTGGAGTTGATGATGAGGAGCACTTGCGGAAGGGTATTCGCCAGAATCTCGAACAGCAAAAAAAGCAACAGGCTATTTCCACGCATCGTCGTCAGATCTCAGAGGCTCTTCAATCTCGCTCTGAATTCCCGGTACCGGAAAGCATTCACGAACAGGAAACTCAGGAGGTATTGCAGGAATTGGTGAATATTAATCACCGCCAAGGCATCACTGAGGACCAACTAGAGGATAACAAAGATCAACTTCACGCCGTTGCTCAAGAAAGTGCCTCCAATCGTATCAAGCTCAGATATATCCTGCTTCAACACGCCAAGGACAAAGAAATTGGTGTCGAAGAAAAGGAAGTGCAGTCTGTTATCGTGAACGAAGCTATGCGTAAACAGGTGAAGGTTGAAGATCTCGTCAAGGATCTCCGTAAGGATCCTTCAATTGTTGATGGAATCCGGCAGGACATACTCGTTGAAAAAGCTCTACACGAAATCCTCCAAACCATTAAGGGGGACGATTGTTGCGATAATCCTAATGGAGTAGACTGTTGTGATGAACAACGCCAAGAAAACGATGATGACACTGGCGAAAATGATGCTGAAGGCTCAGGCCAAAGCTGATTTTTACCTTTCCAACGCTAACCGATTTTGCATCATTAAGTATCCCGTTTAACTATTAGGAAATTCATCTTTTCCGGAACTATCGTGTCTTACCAACCATTACCCTACGTTTTCGAAAGAGACGGTCGAACAGAACGCTCTTGGGATATCTACAGTCGCCTTTTAAAGGACCGTATTGTCTTTATTGGCGCTCCCATCGACGACTACGTTGCCAATGCCGTCATCGCGCAGTTACTATTTCTTCAGATGGAGGACCCCAAGAAGGATATCCATCTCTATATCAATTCACCTGGTGGTAGCGTTACTGATGGCATGGCCATATATGACACTATTTCCTTTTTGACTTGTGATGTGGTGACCTACTGCATTGGCCTCTGTGCGAGCATGAGCACAGTGCTACTTTCCGCGGGTACTCCTGGAAAGCGCAACGCGCTTCCACACAGCCGAGTTATGATTCACCAACCATCAGGTGGCGCTGGTGGTCAGACTTCTGACATCTCTATTGCTGCTAAAGAAATTCTTCGCTGGCGTCGTACTATTAACGAGGTCCTCGCAGAAAAGAGCGGCAAGACTGTTGAAGAGCTTGAGAATGACTCCGACCGCGACTACTACATGACCGCTGAGGAGGCAAAAGAATATGGTCTAGTGGACAACGTCATTTCTAAGAAGCCCTCGGACTGATTTCCTTCGGTCTACACCAGTCGGATACCTCCATCCGGCAGTTTGAACACCAGAACCCCAACCACTATGGCCAAGTCGACCAAACTTACCTTCTGTTCTTTTTGTGGGAAATCTCAGAACGAGGTTCAGAAGATTATCGCCGGTCCAGCTGGTGTTCATATCTGTGACTCCTGTGTCACAGTTTGTAAGACCATTATCGACCGAGAACTGAAGGAGAGCGACAAGACTGAAGCTAAACCTTCATTCGAAGTCAAAACTCCTGCGCAGATCAAAACCTACCTAGATGAACATGTTATTGGACAGGAGTCTGCAAAAAAGGTCTTAGCAGTTGCCGTCTATAATCACTACCAAAGACTTCGCATGAAGTGGATGGAGGGTTCTAATGTTCCTGCCTATAATCTATCAGAGTATTCAGATGTCGAAATTGAGAAGAGTAACATCCTCTTGGTAGGTTCAACTGGCAGTGGCAAAACACTTCTCGCCCGCAGCTTAGCTCGTATTCTTGACGTACCCTTCGCCATAGCAGATGCCACCACACTCACAGAAGCCGGTTATGTTGGTGAGGATGTAGAGAATATTGTTCTTAGACTTTTACAGTCTGCCAATTACGACGTAAAGAAGGCCGAATGTGGTATTATCTATGTGGACGAGATCGATAAAATCGGTCGCAAGACTGACAATGTCTCTATTACTCGGGATGTGTCTGGTGAAGGTGTCCAGCAGGCACTCTTAAAAATACTTGAGGGGACAACATGCAATGTCCCGCCGCAAGGTGGCCGTAAACATCCTAACCAAGAGTATATCCAGCTCAATACGGACAATATACTCTTTATCTGCGGGGGTGCCTTTGATGGTCTTGATAAAATTATTCACCAACGCGTTGGTAATCGGGTTCTCGGCTATGGTGCGACTGAAGAACAGTCCGGTCGTGACGCCGAAGTAGCTGAGCAGATTACAAAGGAACTCCAACCAGAGGATCTCATTAGGTACGGTATGATCCCGGAGTTCATTGGACGGCTTCCTGTGGTTTCCATCTTAGAAGACCTAACTCAGGAAGATCTCGAAAAAATCCTACTCGATACAAAAAATGCTCTTACCAAGCAGTTTTCAAAGCTTTTAGCTCTCGAAGGGGTCAAGCTGACATTTACCAAGGACGGCATCAGTGCCATCGCTCAGAAAGCTATGGACATGAAGACTGGTGCCCGAGCCCTACGCTCTATCATGGAAAATATAATGCTCGACCTTATGTTCGAGCTACCTGACATCGAGGATATCGAGGAGGTCACCATTAACTGCGCTGCTGTTGAAGGTAAATCCAAGCCTAAAGTCCGCAAGAGCCGTAAACGTAAAAGCGCGGCTTAGGTACTGCAATTAGTTAGGTGTTTCTTATTGGTCCAGCTTATGCTGGAACACCATATTGAAACTCACCTTTTTTGAGGCTAAGCGCGAAACCCTCAAGAAGCTTCACTGTATTTTCGATGTCTTCTAAATCCATTGTCTCACAAGGAGTATGCATGTACCGTAAGGGAATGGAGACCAAACCTGTCGCAACACCAGAACGTGCAACTTGAATAGCTCTTGCGTCAGTGCCTGTGGGCCGTGCTTCCGCTTCTAGTTGATATGGAATGTCTTTCTCCTCGGCTACTTTTACCAATCGGAGGTATACGTCAGGTTGGATGTTGGGTCCTCGACAAATTATTGGTCCACCCCCCAATTTGTAATCACCATGCTTTCGTTTATTACAATCTGGATGATCAGTAGCATGGCCGACATCGACGGCAATTGCGACGTCCGGGTTGACCGCATGCGCTGCAGTTGTAGCGCCGCGAACACCGATTTCCTCTTGAGTTGTGGCTACACTTACCACTTTAGCCTTGAGATTCTTTTTCCCAACAACTCTAAGGAGGGCTTCCATAACTGTATACGCTCCAGACTTATCGTCAAAGGCCCTTGAGTTCGCAATGCTTCCTCTTACCATGTCTAGAGCATGATCGTATACGGCGGCATCGCCGACTTTAACAAGTTTCTCTGCCTCATTCTTTCCAGACACTCCAATATCAATCCACATACGGTGGAGTTCTGGAACTTTTTTGCGCTCTTCAGGTGTCATCAGATGAAGCGCTCGCTTGCCAGTAACACCCTTTACGATTCCTCCATCTGTTAAAATATCTACACGGCGGCCTGAGATAAGCCCTTTGTCGTGCCCACCTATGGTGTCAAAATAGAGAAAGCCATTCTCGTCAATATAGCGGATAATTAATCCCAACTCGTCGATGTGTCCTGCCAACATAAGCGTCGGACTACTCTTAACGTTGGCGGTGGCAAAGACATTACCCATACTGTCGACACAGTAGTCGTCTGCTTTCGATCTTACATGTTTTGTTAGAACTGAACGGGCTTCATCTTCGTAGCCGGATGGAGATCGAGCCTCGAGAAGGTCTTTTAGGAATTTAGGTGGGCGAGATATGTTTGGCATAAGCTTATTTTTGAAAGATATTTTTCCGCTTGGATTTACATGAGTGTCAACTACTTTGCCTTCTGTGAAGATTTATCCCGCCATCGATCTCAATAAAGGGCGCTGTGTTCGTCTACAACAGGGCGAAGCTGCTCTAGAAACTGTATTCTATGAAGATCCTGGAGAGCCTGCAGGACTCTGGAAGGATGCTGGCGCTGAATGGGTTCACGTGGTAGACCTCCAAGGTGCCTTTGATGGCACTCCTAGAAATAAGATGGCTATCAGTCGTATTTTGGATGCAGGAATGCAAGTGCAGGTAGGTGGTGGTATTAGAGGAGTTGAGATAGTCAAAGAGTACCTCAAGCTAGGCGTTTCTCGTGTCATTATAGGCACTCGTGCTTGCGAAGACCCTGAGTTTATTCGTGATTTAGTTGCAGAATTTGGAGACCAGATTGTTGTCGGTATTGATGCAAAGAATGGTATGGTTCGGACTAAAGGATGGGTTGAAGAATCCAATCTCGCTGTTGCTGACATGGTGGAGGTAATGAATGAGATCGGAGTCTCAACCATTATATACACTGACATCAGTACCGACGGAATGCTCAAAGGACCAAACCTTTTGGCTCAGGAGGAAATGCTTAAACTTTCAAGCGCTAACATTATTGCCTCGGGTGGTGTGTCGTCATACGAAGATGTAGCCAATTTGGCAGGCTTGGCAGAGCGCTATCCGAATCTTGATGGTGTAATTATTGGTATGGCCCTTTATGAGGGTAGAGTGGAGCTTGCTGATTTAACGCGTGATTTTGGTGGGTAGCTCTTCTTTAGCACATCTACAGTTTGATTTGCTCCGCCAGCTCTTCTAAGGGGTAAGTCCAGATCTCTGAGAGTGTTGGGTGATACCAATGTGTCTTGATAAGATCATGTACAGATGCTTTCAGACTGACTGCTACTGACATCGCATGAATTATTTCTCCGGCATCTTTTCCTACACATTCAGCGCCTAATAACTTCCCTGTTTCAGCGTGAGCAATGACTTTCACGTAACCATGCAGGGCATTCATTAAGATGGATTTGCCATGATCATTGAAGGGATAGCTCTCAGCAATATGAGGAACACCTCGTTCTTTCAGTGTTTTTTCACTTAGGCCAACTGATGCAACCTGCGGGTCGGTGAACACAACTTGAAGCAAGGTATCATAATCCATCGGGCATGTAGTGACTCCGAACGCATGTTTGACTGCGCATTCAGCTTGCAGGATAGCCGTGTGCACAATCTCATGGGGACCGCAACAGTCACCAGCTGCGTAGATGTTGGGTTGGCTTGTTTGTTGATAGGCATTGGCGATGATCTGCCCTGATTCCCAACACTCAACGCCTATGGTTGCTAGATTCAGAGAATTAGTGTTAGCGGTTCTTCCTAAGGCGTTAAGTACATAACTGGCGTTAACACTCTTTATTTCTCCTGACTGCTGAAAAGTTGCGACACAGCCCCCCGGTACAGATTTAAGGCGAAGGTTTTGGGTGTCGGTGTGAAGTTGAATTCCCTCCTCAGTAATCGCTTTTTCAATAGCGCTAGATGCCTCAAGGCTATATGATTTTAGAACTCGTGAACTTCGCTGAATCAAAGTTGTTCGCGTCCCTGTACGCTTTAGAAACTGGGCAAGTTCACAACCTACAACACCTCCCCCTAGAACAATCACCGATTCCAATTGTCGATCTAGGTCGAGAATTTCGTCACTCGTCAAGGTTGGGATTTCATCAATCCCAGGAATAGGCGGTTTTGAGACTTTTGAACCGGTGGCGATGAGAAATTTTTTTGCAGTTAAATGAGTGCCATCATCTAGGGTTATCTGTTTATCTCCTGAAAAGGTTGCTTTGCTACGATATAGATCGAAACGTCCGTCTTCCAGTTGACTGGTGCGATACTGTTGGAACTCTCCAATAATTTTCTTTTTTCGATCATGCAGGGCGGTGAAATTTACTTGAGCTCCTTTTATATCTAGCCCGAAAGTATTAGCATTTTGGGATAGGTGTAAGATTTCTGCAGAGTACAGAAGCGTTTTTGAAGGCATGCATCCTCGGAGGATACAAAGACCTCCAAGGTCCTGAGCTCCATCGATGACTGCCGCTGATTTACCTAGTTCCTTGGCCGTGCGAGCACCGGCATACCCCGCGCTTCCTCCACCGATGACAATCAAGTCATAGGATTTCATTCCTGCACGAGCTTAAGTGACGCAGAGTTTACACAGTAACGCAGTCCAGTAGGCTTAGGTCCGTCTTCAAATACATGTCCTAGGTGAGATCCACACTTTTTGCAGAGAATCTCAACTCGTACCATATTGTGAGTTAAATCTTCCTTTCGCGATATTGCATCCTCGTTTATAGCATCAAAGAAGCTCGGCCAACCAGTACCAGAATCATACTTGGACTCAGAGGCGAATAGCTCCTCTCCACAGCATACGCATGTGTAGGTGCCAGGCTCTTTGCAGTCCCAGTATTCTCCGCTGAAAGGAGCTTCTGTAGCAGAGCACATGCATACCTGATATTGTTCTGGTGTGAGGCGTTCCTTGAGGTTTTGTTCAATAGAGCAGCTATTGGTTTTCGGTTCCATAACCCCAACAATCACGAACTTTCATCCATCAACAATGCAAAAATGCAATTGTGCTCTGTGTAATAAATTACAAATTTAACTCTTTTTTTCGATTTTTAAGCTTAACCACATTCTTCTAAATGGATCCTCGAGCATCAAAGCGAACCTACACTGTCCAAGGTTTGGACTATTGGTTTTCTAAGTTGGAGGAGAATTGGGAGGATAAGTTTTCGCATCCCGAAATTCGTTGGGGTCGGCAGATCTATCAACGAAGCCAAGTTAGAGCTGTTGACTTTCGAAGTGGCACAGCGACTTTTAGTTGTGAGACTGAGGAAGAGGACGGCTATGCCGTTGTCGATTGGAATGGAACTGGGCTTCAGGTTCGTTACTCGGTGGAGGAGGAGCAATTGGGGCGATCTATGGCAGTTGCTGGTCTTTACGAGCTTGAGGAAGTGCTCGCTGAAGAAGTGCCTTTCATGCTTTTTGAGGATCAAGATGAAGAGGAATCTTTGGAGGCAGAAGCAATTGAGGAGGATGCTGAAGAGGAAGATGAGGAAATCGAGTCTCGTGAGATTGGACTCGAGTTTCGTTTAGAGAAAGATCGTGAGCTAGAAGTTCGTATGACCTTGGATGGCAGGGTGATCGCACGAGATGGAGAAGATGTGGATGGCATGGATGATGATGAACGTGCCAGTATGGTTCGAATCATGACATTGGCTCGTAAGGCTGACTTTCTGTATTCAAAACGCCGAAATGCATTTTATCTCAACGATTCAGAGAAGATTCTACACTTTTTTGCTGCTCATTTCTCCTCTTGGGAGAAGAAGTTTCGATTGAAGCTCCCGAGCGATGTTAAAGCTTTAGCTAAGACGCCACAAGATGTAGAAGTTTCTGCAGTGGCTCACAAGGAGCGGGGTAACCGAGTTTCATTGAAGTGGGAGTTTCGAGTTGGTAGGCGCCTTCTTAGTGAGGATGAAATGGAACAATTATATCGGGCAAGAAAGGAGCTTTCTATCGTTAAGGGTGCTGGCTTTGCTAGGCTTCCTGTTGACCGAAGGCGGATTCTTCGTGAATGGCGGGAAAATCATCCCGGGTTTTCTCGAGGAAAATGGCCAGCGTACATGCTTTTTTCCATTTTTCGGCCTGAAGAGCAGAATCTTAAATTAGATGAAGGTGCTCGTAAGTGGAAGGATTCGATTGGTTCTGAGAAGCGTAGAAAGAAATTGGAATTACCCTCTTTTCTAAGGCCTTACCAACGTGAAGGTGTTGATTGGATGGATCGTATCCTTGATCTTGGATGTCATGTCCTGCTTGCAGATGAAATGGGTCTAGGTAAAACCCTTCAAGTATTGTCGCTCCTTCACGCTAAACCAGTAAAGAATAAACCTGCGCTTGTGGTCTGCCCAGCTAGCGTAGTTCCGGTTTGGCAGGGTGAGGTGGAGAGGTTTTTCCCTGCCACGACTGTTCAGGTCCTAAAATCAGGTAACGACTTTTCTTCTGTGCCCAAAAGGCCTGCTATTTGGCTCTCTAGCTACACTCAACTCCGACGGCACAAGCATCTTCTCAAAAAGACAGATTTTGGTCACGTTGTCCTTGATGAGGCTCAACATATTAAGAACCCTGAGGCTAAAGTTACACAGGCTTGTTTTTCCATCCAATCAAGATATCGGTTGATCCTCACAGGTACACCTGTGGAAAATACACCTTTGGATTTGTGGACTCTCTTTCGTTTCCTCATGCCAGGTCTATTGGGTGGAAGGAAGGCATTCGAAGAGGGATTATCTGCTGGTGAAAATGCCTTTCTAGAGACCCTAAGGGCACAAATTGAACCATTTACCTTACGACGTACTAAGCAACAGGTTGCTCAAGAACTACCTGAGAAAGTTGAAGCGGTGGTGAAATGTCCGCTTTCAGAAAGTCAGCGGGCTGAATACAGTCGAATTATTCAGCAGGGTGTACAGGAACTCGGGGACGATGTTCAGGATGCCCTCAACAATTATTCTATTAATTTCCTATCTTTGCTAACACGTCTACGTCAGGTGTGTACGGATCCAGGACTCTTACCTTGGAATCGTTCCGGAAAGATCGTTCTTTCAGAAGAAAGTGGCAAGATTCGTGAGTTCCTGAGAAGAATGGATGAGATTCTCTCACGAGGTCACAAGGTAGTTGTTTTCAGTCAGTTTGTTACCTTGCTTCGAGAACTCCGTCCTTTGTTGGAAAAGCATAAACCCGGCACTAAGATCTTTGAATTATATGGAGACACTCGTGAACGAGGAAAGGTTGTGAAGAGCTTTCAGAGTCGCAAGGGTGGGGGAGTTATTCTCGTGAGTCTTCGTGCCGGAGGCACAGGTATAACCCTGCACGCAGCAGACTATGTCTTTCTGATGGACCCATGGTGGAACCCTGCTGTAGAAAAGCAGGCTGTTGATCGCGTCCATCGTATCGGCCAAAAAAAGACTGTTTTTGTCTATCGTATGATTGCAGCTGGTACTATTGAAGAACGCATACAAGACCTTAAAGCTGGTAAGGAGATGACATTTCGTGAGCTTATAGGTGCCCTCGAAAATAAGCTTCAGGATAATGATGAACCGTTTCTTAATCTACGGCGAATTCTAGAAGTCCACGAATGAACAAGGATAGTTTTCCTAGTAATTTTATGCGTTCTGTTATTTCGACTAAAATTTGAACTGATCGGAAAAAGTCAGAGCTTTCTCGCTTCAAGCACCTTGAATGCACGACCTGCTCCCTCTGGGTTAAGAATAAACTCAACAGCAGGCAATGTAACTGAATCTTCTTTGCATGAAGGCATCAGGCGCATAACAAAATCACGCTGCGTTTCTAATGAGGTTATTTCCCATCCCAGTTTATTTGACCAGTTTTGAAGATCTGTGAAGTTAACGTCTGAGGTTAGGTCCTGGTCGCCCATCCGATGATATATGCTCGATCCTTCGATTCGGTTTTGACTTCTATATGCGCGAATTGTCCCATTAGGTCGCCGAAGGTAAAGTAAGTCAGCAAGATCACCGTAGTCGATGGTTAGTTTTGCACCTTTTTCCCAATGTTTATTCCAAGACTGGAGCCACTTAAAGTAGCTTTCATGAACTTCTATTCGCTGTCCTTTTTGGGGATCGGGCCGGTCAAACATGCTTGAGTCAGCATATGGTTCAACTGGAAGCCGTAATGTTTCCTGAAGTGTTTCACCATCACGTTGTAATCCGATTTCCATCCAAGTGTGCCCGTTCCATTCGAATCGTCGACAAGGAAACGCGTCCACAAGTTCGTTGGAAATAAGTAGGGCTTCACCAGCACATGCCTCCAGAGCTGCTGTTGGAGTATAATGCCACTGACAACGTCCGTTGATATTTCTAGACTGCTGTTGTCTAAGTGGTTTCGAGGACTCAACAATGTGGTAATTGGTTTCCGGAATTTCTTCTAGGATGGTATTTGCGAGTTGGCCACTACCAGCTCCCAGTTCGATGATGCTCAGCTCAATTTCAGGAAATAACTCTTTGTGTGCCTTTACCGCCCAATTTGCAATGGCTTGACCAAGAATTGGATGAATTGTTGTAGACGTTGAGAAGTCACCCATTCTCCCGACTGACTTGATTGTGGATGAATAGTATCCGAAGTCAGGATGGTAAAGTGCTGCTTCAATGAACTGCTCGAAAGGTAGAAAGTCCGAGGGTGTCGGTAGTTTCTCTAGTAAGAACTCCCTGGGAGTGGTCACTGTGTAGTTTGGCTTTGCTTTGCAAAGGCTGGAAATGGGGTAGGTAATTGCGTCACGTACTTTATAGCAGGGTTTTTACCCTTTACCACGGGTGGTGGGAAGCGTTTTAGAATCTCCTGCATCACATCGTTGAGTTTAGATGTGGTAATACGTCGTTTGACATTCTCAAAGACATGTATGGCGGCATCAAGAATTTTCAATGTGCGTTGTTTATCATGAACTGAAGCAAAGACAATGGGTACATCTCGGAAAGGTGCAATTCGCTCGATAAGTTCTTTTTCATAATCACGCGCTGTATTGGTTTCTTTTTCGATCAAGTCCCACTTGTTTACCACGATTAAGATCCCTTTCTTCTTC
>CAJWWL010000014.1 GCA_913048125.1 uncultured Opitutia bacterium
TACAAAGGCTCAAAGTGGGATCGGGGCATGATGCCGCAGGACTCTCTTGCCCTGCTTGAGGAGGAACGTGGCATGCCCGTTGAGGTAAAGCGGGGTGGTCGTATGGATTGGGCAGGATTACGAGACAAGATCAGCAAGCAAGGCATGCGCAACAGTAATGTACTAGCCATTGCACCCACAGCTACCATCTCAAATATTATGGGGAGCTCCCCCTGCATCGAGCCGCTTTTCAAGAATCTTTTCACGAAAAGCAATCTCTCTGGCAGTTTCATTGTCCTCAATCAGCACTTAGTTCGCGACCTTAAAAAGCACAATCTCTGGAACGACGACATGATCGACCAGCTCAAATACCACGATGGAGAGCTGGAGCATATACCTGAAATACCTGAAGAGCTCAAAGCAAAGTATCAAACAGCCTTCGGTGTAAGTCATGAATATATCGTTGAAGCAGCAGCGCACCGCCAGAAGTGGATAGACCAGTCTCAGTCTGTAAATCTCTTCCTTGCGGAGCCTAACATTGTGGAGATGTCCAAAATGTATATTGCTGCGTGGCGTAAGGGACTCAAAACGACTTACTACCTGCGAACGCAAAGCGCTTCAAATATTGAAAAGTCTACGCTCAAGAAGACCGATCATAGCGCCCAGAAGTCTTCATCAACACCAGCCCCAAAAGCTTGTGCTATCGACGACCCTGAATGTGAAGCTTGCCAATAATTTAGACCCCAATTTGGGTCTTTGATGAATATAGAAGAGCGCCTTGAACGATTTCTAGGCTCCAAGCCGGTAGTTTCTGAAGACGCCTACATAGCCCCTAGCGCTACTGTTGTGGGGGATGTTGAGCTTGGACCACAGTCGAGTGTATGGCCAAATGCAGTTCTTCGAGGTGATATAAATTACATCCGTGTAGGCCGTGCTACCAATATTCAGGATGGGGCCATCGTTCATCTTTCCGACGAGCATCCTGCTGTCCTCGGAGATGAGGTCACGGTAGGCCACGCTGCAGTCGTTCACGCCTGTAAGATTGAAGATGGTGTACTTGTTGGCATGCATGCCACAATACTTGACGGTTCAGTGGTGGGAGAAGGCTCGATAATTGGTGCGCATACGCTGGTTAAGACCGGAATGGAAGTGCCACCAGGTAGTCTGGTGTTGGGGGTGCCAGGACGAATTGTGCGTCAACTTTCTGCGGATGAGATTAAGGCGAATCGAGCCTTAGCGAAAAAGTATGTAGCAGTTGCTCGAGCTCACGCTGCTGCCAAGCACTAATTGAATCCTATCTAAGTGGGTTACTATTTTGAAAAGTAGCCTATTTATGCTTTTTGAGCTAGCGCCTAGGTCTTCCAAACTTGCCACCTCGACCCATGAGGCCTCGTCTCTGCTGACTCGCCTTAGGCTTCCCCGGAATATCGGTCATTGGTGGGATACGATAATTGAAATCTTCTATGACACGACGAGGAATCTCTTGTTCAATTAGCGTCTCAATAGCTTGGACTTTATCCATTTGGTCGGGAGAGAAGAGAGTGTAGGCATCACCTTCAGTTTTTGCTCTTCCTGTTCGGCCGATCCGGTGAACGTAATCTTCCGAATGCTGAGGTACATCGTAATTAATCACGTGTTGCACCCCGCGTACATCAAGTCCACGAGATGCGATATCGGTGGCGATGAGAGTAGATATATTTCCGTCTTTGAAGTCTTGTAAGGCTTTAGCACGTTCTCGCTGATTGAGATTGGAGTGCATAACAGCAATGTCGTTATTGCCATGTTGTTGGAGCCATTTTGCTATACGGTCTGCTCCAGCCTTGGTCTGAAAAAAGATAATCGTACTTTCGTTTTGGATTTTCTTTAGTATGTGAACGAGCAGATCAAATTTCACCATGGCATCCACTGGATAGAGAGCATGGTCGACGGTCTCAGCTGGGGAAACGCGAATATCGATTGAGACTTCAACTGGATCGCTAACAGCCCAGTCAGCTAGGCTACGTATGGTATCCGGCATTGTAGCAGAGAAGAAGAGTGTTTGCCGATTTTTACCACATTGACGGATGATTCGTCGAACATCTTCAATGAAGCCCATATCCAGCATACGATCCACCTCATCAAGGATGAGAATTTCTACACGATCTAGTTTTAGCGACTTCTGAGAGAGATGATCGAGGAGCCGACCTGGAGTGCAGATGAGTACGTCAGCACCTTCTTGAATCGCTTGTCTTTGTGCGCCATATCCGACACCGCCATAAATAAGTCCAAGTTTGAGATCCAGATATTTACCGTAGTAGGCGAAGTTTTCCTCGATCTGGCAGGCTAGTTCACGAGTAGGGGTGAGTACTAAACAACGGGTGTGGCTGTGCCTCTTCAGGCGGTGCAAGGAAGGCAGCGCAAATGCCGCGGTCTTACCAGTTCCAGTTTGGGCAGAACCGATAACATCTCGCCCTTCTAGAACCGCAGGAATGGCTTTGGCTTGGATGGGCGTGGGTTCATCGTATCCACGTTCCTGAATAGCACGGAGAATTTCTTCTCTGAGATGGAGTTCTTGAAATTGCATGGTTCTTGTTAAGTCCTCTAGATTGAGTCCGAAAATACTTCAAGTATGGCTCGTGATTTCAGATTTTCCGCAGATGCGGATGTTTATCGTGGACGTTTGGCTCCAACCCCTAGTGGTCTGTTGCATGCGGGCCATGCTAGGACATTTTGGATCGCCTGGCACCGCAGTCGCCAATTCAAAGGTTCGTTAATATTCCGCAATGAAGACCTCGACCCGTTGCGATGCAAGGCTAATCTCGCAAAAACAGCCCTTGAGGATATGCGTTGGTTAGACCTTTCTTGGGAAGAAGGTCCAGATATTGGAGGCCCACATGCCCCTTACGATCAGAGTGCTCGAACCAAGTTTTATCAATCTTCATTGAAACGTCTTGCCGAAACTGGACTTTTGTTTCCGTGTGCTCGTTCTCGTAAAGAATTGAATGCATATCGTGAGTTAAACGGGCAAAATATAGGAGAACCTATTTATCCCGAAGAATGGCGACCTCGTAGGCAAAGTTTTCAATTTGAGACACCTGAAGTGGGTGTTGTCTGGAGATTTCGTGTACCATCTGGTCGAGTGGTTACCTTTGTGGATCAATGCCTGGGTGAAATGAGCTTTGTAGCCGGAGAAGATTTTGGTGATTTTGTAGTGTGGCGCAGAGATGGAGTACCTGCTTATGAACTGGCTGTTGTTGTCGATGATATCGAAATGGGTATTACCGAAGTTGTTCGAGGCGAGGATCTCCTACTATCAACAGCGCGCCAAATCCTTCTCTATGAGGCTTTGGGCTGTTATCCGCCAGAATTCTTTCACTGCCCTCTACTTAGAGATGGAGACGGAAACAAATTATCCAAGAGTCTAGATTCCATTAGTATCACAGATCATCGTGCGTCAGGAGCCGATCCTGCAGCTTGGGCGAAGGATTTTACTCGAGTCTACAATAGTTTATGACTGACAAGTTTTAGCAGTAAGATTAGGTTTCTATACCTTTTACACTGTGCCAACAAAACGAGGAGTAATACGTTTTTTCACGTTTTTCAAACGCCTTCCCGCTGAAAGTCGTTTGGACTTCCTTCCGGCGCTGAAGGTTTTACGCGATTATGATACAGGCAAACTAAAGCGAGACTTTCTTGCCGGTATAAATGTCGCACTGTTGGCATTCCCTCAGGGCATGGCCTACGCTATGATAGCGGGTCTTCCGATCGAGTACGGTCTTTATGGCTCGGCAATAGCATTGATTGTTGGGATGCTTTTTGCTGGTTCTCATTTCGTAGTGCTTGGACCTACTAATGCGACCTCAGTTTTGCTGCTCAGCACTTTCTCCACTGTAGGTATGGTAACATTGGTTGAGAAGGCATCTATTGTGCCTACTTTGCTGTTACTAGTTGGGTTATTTTTAATTCTGGGTGCGATGCTGCGTACCGCGAGCCTCATCCAGTATGTATCCAGAACTGTAGTCACTGGGTATATAATGGCTGCAGCATCGCTCATAATTGTTAATCAGGTGCAGAGTCTGCTAGGTTTTCAATTCGGGGAGGGGGAGAGAGCAGTTTCCTTTTTTGATGTCATGCGCTTGACACTAGAGCACCTCTACAAGCTACCTTGGGAGTCAGGAGCAACTTGGTATCCGCTGGGGCTTGGTGTGGTGACATTGCTGATCTATTTATTGCTTCAGCGCCGCCTAAGGTTCCTACCTAATGTAGCCTTGACCCTAGTACTAGCTTCTTTTGCTCACGCCTTTTTTACAGGCTTCCTAGGCTTTGAGAATCGCGTGGAGATGCTGGCCAGTCCTGCGGCTGGTAGCTTGCAGATTACTTGGCCACAGTTTAGCCTAGAACAATTCAGGATGCTGTTTGGTACAGCCTTGGCGCTAGCATTGCTTTGTGTGCTTGAGGGCTTATCCATCGGCAAGTCATTAGCAGCGCGCAAGGGCCTTCGGCTCGATGCCAATCAGGAAATGTTCAGCATGGGAATGGCTAATCTTGGATGTAGCTTGTTATCTGGCATGGCAGCCTCTGGTTCACTGACACGTTCGGCCCTGAACGCCAGTAGTGGTGCAGCTACCCAAGTCTCTAGTTTAATCAGTGGCGTACTCTGCTTAGTAGGCGTATTTACCTTGGGGCAGTTTATCGGTCTAGTTCCTAAACCATGCCTTGCTGTGATGGTAATGGTAATCGGTGTCTCTCTTTTCAATTTGAAGCAGTACCGCATGGTTACACGTGCGACTTTTTCAGACTCAGTGGTCTTCTGGATTACCTTGGTGACGGGGCTTTTCTTCGCGCTGGACTTCGCTATTTATGTGGGAGTGGGTGCTTCAATACTCCTCTACCTTCGTAAGGCCGCTGACCCACATTTGGTAGAGTATGGATTTACAGAGGAAGGTGAGCTTCAGGAGTTGGAAAAGCGTCAGCGTTCAGATTTGGAAATCTCTATCGTTCATGTTGAAGGAGAGCTTTTCTTTGGTGCGGCTGATCTTTTTCTAGAGCAGATTCGCCGATTTTGTGCTGACCCAAACTTGAAGGTTGTTATCCTGAAGATGCGCAATGCCAGACATCTCGATGCTACAAGCTGTATGGCCCTTGAGGAGTTGATTCAGTTTATGCGTCAATCTGAACAGCACATTCTTGTCTGCGAGGTAAAGAAGGACACCCTGCGTGTGTTTAAAAAGTCGGGGCTCTATGAGCTTATTGGGCGGGATAACCTTTTCCCCGATCTTAGGTCTAATCCTACATATTCAACGGCTCGGGCAGTGCGTCGCGCGAAGGAAATCGTAGGTGGAAAGAAGACTAAAGTCAGTATCTACATTGACTCTCTGAAGCAGAAAAAGGCATCGGACTCATAACAGATGAAGTTCGACAACCGTGCGATCCTCTCTTTGCTAAGTGCATTGTGACAAAAGTTCTCTTACTTCTTGCCAGCCTGCTTACAGGTAACGAACTTTTTGCTCTGCCCTCAACTCCTGTCTGGGATCAAAGGCACATGCGTAAATTTTTCCACCCCTACGTAGGCAAGTGGGTGGGGGAGTGGAAAATTACGGATGTGGAGGGTGTTGTTATCAAACGCATCACTTTACAGCAGCAGTACTGGTGGGATAAAGGACATCTCAAGGGATTGATGTCCTTCGAAGATAGAGGTCGTCTTTCTTCCCTTACCTCAGATATCTATTTGCAGCGTGGGGAAATCATCAGTGAGGTAGTGAACACTGAAGAGCGTAACTTTTATCGTGCACACCCTAATGAGAAGAACATCCTATGGACACCGATAAAGAATGATGACGTGCTACGCCGTCGCATCACGGAGCATATCGAGCATCGAGATGGTGCTGTTTGGTTTATTTCCGAGGGCTTCGAGCGTATACTCAGTGATGAGGAAAAGCCTCGTACTCTTCTTTTCAAAGTTGAGTTGAAGAAAGTCTCCTAAATTGCATCAAAGCTCTACAAGCTGAAAAAATCCACGGCATTGCGTGTGGTGATATTTGCTATCGTTTCCAAATTTACCCCGAATAACTCCGCACATGCTTCAGCTGTATGACGTGTATAACCTGGATGATTCTCATGGCCACGTAAGGGCTCTGGCGTCAGATAGGGTGAGTCGGTCTCTAAGATGAGTCTTTCTAGACCCTGTTCTAATGCAGCCTCTCGAACATTCTGACCGTTCTTGTAGGTAATGATTCCAGTGAAGGAGGCATGACCGCCACGCTCTTGAAGGATCCGCATCTCATCTGCACCATCTGCAAAGCAGTGGAATATCACCTTCTCCCAAGGTAACCCTGCGTTGTCGATACAATCTACGCATTCCTTGAAGGCATTACGTGAGTGAATTACTACTGGCATTTCAGCTTCCTTTGCCATTTGCAACTGCTGTTGAAAAGCATTCAACTGTCTGTCTCTGATGACTTCTGCTAAATTTGGGTCTTTTTTGGGAAGGTGGAAGTGGTCGAGACCAATTTCTCCAAGTGCACAAGGGTTAGGCATCTCTTGAAAGAACCTAGGTATACTTCCTAACTGTGTTTTCCAGTCCTCCCCGACGCTTGTAGGATGGAGTCCTACAGTGTAGGCGATACAATCTGGATGTGCACGAGCTAGCTCTAGATATGGTTCCCAATCTTCGATATCGGTGCCTATGGTGATCATGCGCTCAACCCCCATTTCACGAGCTTCATCCATGATTTCTGAAAGATCTCCACGGTGGAGGAATTTCATCAAGTGGCAATGGGAGTCGACGAGCATCTATTTTTCAGGCTGGATTTTGAGTTAAGGATTTCCATGTTTCACAGAATACCTTCAGTAGTTTCCCAAAATTATACGTCAATAAACTCATGGAAAATGTCATCATTCTAGGTACTGGTTGCGCTGGTCTGACTGCAGCTATATACACAGCACGAGCCAATCTGGAGCCGCTCGTAATCGAAGGCGGACAGCCCGGTGGTCAACTCACCACTACCTCTGAGGTGGAAAACTTTCCTGGCTTTCCACAAGGCGTAGATGGCTTCATGCTAATGCAGCAAGTCAGAGAACAGGCAACACGCTTTGGTACTCGTTACACTAATGATCTCATCGAGAGTGTAAATTTCTCAGGAGATGTAAAGGTCCTCAAGTCATCTTCTCAGACCTACGAGGCTAAGTCGGTCATCATTGCAACTGGTGCATCGCCGCGCTTACTTGGTGTGCCGGGCGAGCAAGAAATGTTCGGAGGAAAGGGCGTTACTACCTGTGCCACATGCGACGGTGCTTTCTATCGAGACATGGACGTTGTTGTTGTTGGAGGGGGAGACTCCGCTTGCGAAGAAGCGCTTTTCCTGACTCGTTTTTGTTCCAAGGTAACTCTCATTCATCGCCGTGACGAGCTTCGTGCCTCCAAGATCATGGCAGAACGAACTCTCGAGCATGAGAAAATCGAACTGCTCTGGGATAGTGCTATTGAATCAGTGCTCGCTGGTGACGATGGAAAGTGCCGTGGCGTCCAGACAAAAAACCTTAAGACCGGCCAAACTAGCGAACTGACCTGCAAGGGTGTATTTATTGCGATTGGCCATATCCCCAACACTGGTTTCCTTGAAGGTCACTTGCCTCTTGACGATTTGGGTTACATCATTCCTGAGTCCAATAGTATGGTTCGTACCAGGATTCCCGGAGTCTACACTGCTGGAGACTGCGCAGATCATGTCTATCGACAGGCCATCACCGCTGCAGGTATGGGGTGTCAGGCAGCCATTGAAACAGAACGCTGGCTAGCTGAACACTAATCTACGGCAAGACCTATTCGATAACGGAGCTACCTATTTTCTCTAGCTCTCCAATGAAACTACCGACAATAACTTTACTTTTGAGGCGCAGTGGGACGTAACGGCCATCGGCCGAGACCCAGATATCTATTTTGCTGTCTTTGGTCTTCTCGAATACTCCACGCAAGTCCTTAGTGGCGGGAGCGAGCATCAATGCCTCGAACTTTCCTGCAGGCACTTTGATAGACTCTTTCTTGAGAACTGCTACTTCGACATCGATGATTTTCTTTCCGTCCGTCGCGGGTAGTTTCACTGACTTGCCGACAGTGGGCTTTTCCGCCCGTAATGCATACATAATTGATAGGGGGTCAAGAAGACCGGGTCGGATTTTAAGAGGTTTTTCGTTGGGCTTTCCGTGGTTTGTGTAGTGAGCAAGGTTGTTTTTGCGATCGAAGCGCACGACTATATCCCTATCTGTTTTGCCTTCACGCTGTCTTTGTTTGTAGTAAAGGGTGTTTTTGAGAGCGATGTCTGTATAACTGTCGATGCGATCCCGAACTCTAAAGATTTTATCTGCGATGCCGAAAGTATTTACAGTGAAGGTGAAATGAAGGCAGGGAGTTTCTTCGTGAGTGGTGTTAGGGTTGCGCAGCATTACTGCGCGACCAACTTTTATAAAATTCCAGCCTACCGTGTAATCAAGTTGCTCTCCTTCAGGGAATGGGAGCTTGCTACTGCTTTCCTCATTTGAGAAGCAGTCGACATATGCTAGGAATAGGAGAAGGAACAACAGAAACCGGGCTTTCATGGAACATTTACAGATTGGAGTTGCCAGATATCCGAAGCATACTCGGAAATTGTACGATCGGATGAGAATTTGCCGACGCGTGCTGTGTTGAGAATCGCCATGCGTGCCCAGCGGCTTCGATCGCGGTAGGCTAGATCTACGCGGTTCTGAGCATCTAGATAAGCAGCGTAGTCAGCGAGTACCAGATAGGGGTCTCCCCAGTCAGTGAGGCTCTGAACGAGAGGCATAAGGGCATTAGGTTCGCCGGGACTAAAATGTCCTGAACGTAACCAGCCTAATACGGCTGCCAGTTCATCATTTGCGTTAACATATTCCTTAGGCTCATAGCCTTGTGTTCTCAGAGCTTCAACTTCTTCTACCTTTAAACCAAAAATGAAGATGTTGTCGTCACCGACTTCCTCTCGGATTTCAACATTGGCTCCATCAAGAGTCCCGATTGTGAGCGCTCCGTTGAGAGCGAATTTCATATTGCCTGTACCAGAGGCTTCCTTTCCTGCAGTGGAGATTTGTTCTGATAAGTCGGAAGCTGGAATGATTTTTTCGGCGAGTGATACGTTGTAGTTCGGCAGGTAGGCAATCTTTAGTTTGCCTCGAATTCGGTCGTCGTTGTTGATGGTTTTTGCAACTAGATTGATTGCCCTGATTATGTTTTTTGCTAGCTCGTAGCCAGGAGCAGCCTTGGCACCAAAAACGAAAACTCTTGGCTGAATGTCTAGTTCAGGGTTGTTGAGAAGGCGGCGATATAGCGTTAGTATGTGAAGCAGGTTGAGATGTTGTCTTTTATATTCGTGGAGGCGTTTGATTTGAACATCAAATATGGCTACAGGATCGATTTTTAATCCGAGGCGTTGTTCAATTACTTCAGCTAAGTGCTTTTTGTTGCTCTGTTTTACATCAAGGAAGTCTTTTTGGAAACTAGGGTCTTCGGCATGCTCGGCGAGTTGCTGGAGTCTGTCGAGGTCACGCTCCCATCCATCGCCAATCTTAGAGCTTATGAGTTTGGAGAGTCTAGGGTTACAGGCTAGGAGCCAGCGGCGTGGAGTGATTCCATTGGTCTTATTACGGATTTTGCCAGGGTATAGCTGGTCAAAGCTGTGAAAAAGGTTCTGGCGTAAAAGCTTTGTATGCAGAGCTGCTACTCCATTGACGGCATGGCTGGCCACGACTGAGAGGAAAGCCATGCGGATCATCTTCGGTTGCCCTTCCTCGATGAGAGATAGTTCTGCTTTCTTTGCACCGTCACCAGGCCATCTGGTTTCTACCTCACCCTTAAGGAAATCATCGTTAATTTGGTAGACGATCTCGAGATGCCGAGGAAGCACTTTTTCAAAGAGTGGTACACTCCACTTTTCTAGCGCCTCTGGAAGGAGTGTGTGGTTGGTGTATGCAAATGTACGGCGGCACAGTGACCAAGCGTGGTTCCAGTCAAGGCCGTGTTCATCTGTGAGCAATCGCATAAGCTCCAGGACAGCTACAGCGGGGTGGGTGTCGTTGAGCTGGATAGCGACCTTTGAAGGAAACTCTTCCCAGTTGTCATTCTGTTTCAGAAAGCGTCTCAGGATATCCTTAAGTGAACAGGCAACAAAGAAGTATTGTTGTACTAGTCGGAGTTCTTTCCCGCTTTCAGTTTGATCGTTGGGGTATAGAACCTTAGATATTGACTCTCCCACAGCTTTTTCTCGGACTGCTTCAACATATCCCCCTTCATTAAAGATCTGGAGGTTAAATTCACTAGAAGCCTTGGACTCCCACAGTCTAAGAAAGTTTACTGTTTCTGTATCGTAACCCGGGATAGGTAAGTCATGCGGAAGACCGATGAGTGTCTGGCCTCCAGACCAGCGGCGAACATAGTTCCCGGTGTCGTCATAGATGCGCTGTACTTTTCCATAGATGCGGACTTCCTGTACATATTCTGGGCGAATAACTTCCCATGGTGTCCCGTAGCGGTTCCAGCTATCAGGGTGTTCTACTTGGTGACTATTCTCGAAGGCCTGTTGAAAGAGACCGAACTCATAGAAGATTCCATAACCTATGGCTGGCAGGTCAAGAGTCGCTAGTGAATCTAGAAAGCAGGCAGCTAGCCGTCCTAAACCACCGTTTCCAAGCCCCATTTCTGACTCTTCGTCTTGTAGATCCTTGCTTTTTAAGCCTAGTTCTTCCAGCGCTTCTTCCAGTTCGCCGTGTACATTGGCATTGTGCAGGTAGTTGTTAAATAATCGGCCCATTAGGTACTCTAGGCTCAAGTAGTACATCCGGCGAGTATTGCTCTCGTTGTGAGCCTTCTGGGTGCGCATGTATCTTTCTAAGAGACGGTCTCTAACAGCATGAGAAGTCGCTAACCACCAGTCGCGATTGGAAGCACTGTTTTCATCACGAGCAAGCGTTAGGTGAAGGTGCCTTAGAATAGATTCTTTCAGGTTCTTTGATAAATTATTCATCTATAAATTTCTAGTCAATGTGTTGCCTTTTCGATCAAGCAATATTTCGGCCAAACCTTCGAATGAGTTCCTGATTGTCTACTTCAAAAAATGTGGCTTTTCCTTTTGGGCAAATCATTGGGTATTGGCATCTGAGAAGTCTGCTCGGAATTTCGGCTAGTTCTTGCTCGGGAATGGTCTCTTGGGCTTGCAAAATTTCATTTATTGCAATTTTTGCAATAGCCTCTCGAACAAGCTCGGGCTTGCTCAGTCGCGCACCACCTGTCCTCGCTGTTTCCAGAAATTTCCGAAGAAGATCTTCGGCTTCGCCAGAATCGAGCCATGCAGGTATGGCGTCTATTCTGTAGAAATCTCGACCAAACTCTTCCAAACCAAAACCTTCTGCCTCCAAAATATCACGATTTCTTTCAAGCAATTCGGTTCCAAGGCTATCGAGTTGAACTGGCACAGGAAGTAGTAGTTCCTGTTTAATTACAACGCCTTCTTTGTCATGGTATCGAAGAATTTCTTCAAAGCGTATGCGCTCGCGAGCGGCCGGGATATGGAGGAACACAAGACCACTTGGTGTGTCGAAAAGTGCTATATTTTGACGCAGTTTGCTGATGTAATGCCACTCTGAATTTGCATGCAAAGGTGCGTCAAATTTTTCTCCAACTGGTTTGGACGGCTCGAGGGATATTGGATCAGGTATGGGAATATCAATTTTGAGCTCGGGCTTCGTGATAGAGCTTTTTTCAAGCTGTGCATCAGAGAAACTAGATGTGTTTTTCTCCGCTGCTTTCGCTTCCGAGATAATCGGTGAGGGGTTGTGGGTTTGGGTTTTATTGTCGAATCTGTCTGCGTCTATGGCTCGAGACGCTGCTGGCAAGGTTTCTGCCATTTTGAGAATACTCTCTACAAGAAGCCGTCTAACGTGTCCTTCCGAGCGAAATCGGATTTCCCGTTTTTGTGGGTGGATATTTACATCGATAAGTGCTGGGTCGATTTCAACAAACAGAAATGCCGCTGGATATTTACCTTTTGGAATCAGTGTGTGGTAAGCTTCCGTTAGAGCATACAGCAATGTACGGCTTTCTACGGGTCGTCCGTTAACAACAGTTACAATATCCTGCCGGGTGGGACGGCCAATCCCAGGCGGAGACACTCGACCGTAAATTCTGCATCCATCCTCTTGCATCGGACCAATATGCACGAGATGCTCCGCCACTTCGCTACCGAATACTTCACCAATTCTTTCGTGCAAATCTTTACATGCAGGAGACTGGAATACCTTTCTCTGGTTAGAAAATGTGGTAAACGCCACTTCTGGATGGGCTATAGCATAGAGCCTGCATAGGCGGGATATGTGTGCGGCCTCCGTATTCTCTGTTTTAAGAAATTTCTTTCGGGCAGGCACATTAAAGAAGAGATTCGAGGCTTCAATCCGAGTGCCGGGTGGCATGCCGCATGTTTTCTGGTGTAGGATCTTGCCCCCATGAATACGAATTTCAGAACCTTCAGCTTGATCGTGTGGACGAGTACACATCGTAAATTGAGAGACACTTGCTATTGAGGGTAGTGCTTCTCCTCTAAAACCGAAACTTACTACCTTTTCTAGGTCTTTGGCATTACGTAGTTTGCTTGTCGCGTGACGCTCCAAACTGAGCAACGCTTCATCTGGACTCATGCCACAGCCATCGTCCTCCACGCGCAGGTAACCCTTCCCGCCTTTGCGGAACTCCACTTCAACTTTCGTAGCACCAGCATCTAGACTGTTCTCCAACAGTTCTTTGACCGCACCAACAGGGCGTTCAACTACTTCTCCTGCAGCAATCTGGTTAGCGACTTGGTCGGTGAGGATGCGAATCCTTGACATGTTTGGAAATCACGTAGGTTCTACCCGCTCGTGCAATAGCAAAAACAAACTATTCAAAATCATGTCCAACCGTCTCGCCGACGAACCTAGTCTATACCTCCGCCAGCATGCGAATAATCCTGTGGACTGGTGGCCTTGGTGCAAAGAAGCCTTCTCCGAAGCTCAGCGTCTTGACCGTCCTGTTCTTGTCTCTGTCGGTTATTCTTCTTGCCATTGGTGCCATGTAATGGAGCGCGAGTGTTTTGAAGATGACTACATTGCTGGCCTCATGAATCAACATTTCATATGTATTAAAGTCGATCGCGAGGAACGGCCTGATGTTGACAATATTTACATGGATGCTGTTCAGATGGTTAATCAGCAGGGTGGTTGGCCACTGAATTGCTTCTGTCTTCCAGATGGCCGACCTTTTTTTGGTGGTACTTACTTCCCTCCGACCGAATCAGGTCGTGGCATCATTCCTTGGCCGCAATTGCTTTTGCGCATAAGCAAACACTACAAGGAGGGGCGTTCCGATTTACTAGAGAATGCCGATGCTATCCTCAAGAACATGGCGCACAATAACAACTCTCGAACCTCCGGAGAAGGTGAGTGGGAAAATGCGCTTTTACTGCGTGGGGCTAGTGCAATCTGCCAGCAACATGACGATACCTCTGGCGGGTTTGGTGATGCTCCAAAATTTCCTCCGTCAATGAAGCTTAACTATTTGCTGGAAGTGCGCTCTACCGCCGCCTGTGAATTTAGTAGCCCCGATCTTGCATCTCGCATTGATTCCGTGGCCCGAACCACTCTTGATGCCATGGCGAAGGGCGGTCTATTTGACCAGCTTGGTGGTGGTTTTACAAGATACAGCGTCGATTCCGAGTGGAAGATACCACACTTTGAAAAGATGCTCTATGACAACGGGTTACTCCTGGATATCTACTCTAAGGGCTGGCAGCGATATAGAGTACCACTTTACCAAGCAATCTGCGAAGAGACAGTTAGTTGGCTCAAGCTAGAGATGTTATCAGAGAAGGGTGGATTTTATTCCTCGCTTGATGCTGACAGTGAGGGGACCGAGGGCAAATGCTATGTATGGAGTCCTGAGCAGGTTAATGATGTGCTTGGTCCGCAAGATGGCGCTCGATTCTGTGATGCCTATGATATCAGCCAGGCTGGTAACTTCGAAAATGGACTTTCAAATCCAGTCTTGTTGCTCAAGGATTTTGACGCCCGCCAGGATCTTGCACCACTTCGTGAGAAATTACTGGCTGTCCGTCAACAGCGTATCCAGCCAGGAAAAGATACCAAACAGTTAACTGCTTGGAATGCGCTATGTATTCGTGGTCTTGCGGAAGCAGGTTTTACTTTTGGGAAACGTGAATGGTTGGAGATGGCTCGTGCCGCTACCGATTGGCTCTTGGATACCATGGTTGACTCTTCAGGCCGGCTTCAATCCGTCTACTATTCAGATCTTGGCCCGCGGGGACATTCTTGTCTCGATGACTACGCCTTCACAATTGAAGCCCTGTTAGCATTGGCCTCACATATCGACTGGCTTGAGCCAGGAGCCTCTGAGCATTACATTTCTTGTGCCAAGCGTCTCATGGATGTTGCAACTGGTCATTTCCGAGATGACAAAATGCCTGGCTTTTTCTTCATCTCAGACGACCACGAGAAGCTAGTGGTTCGCCGCAAAGAATGGTTCGATAATGCGATTCCTTCTGGCAACTCCAGCCTAATTCATGGATTATCCTGTCTGTTTGCCCTAACCGGTGACAGCGCTTACTCGCGCGAACTCGCAGACTTCCGCGCAGCTTCTATTCAAAATGCAACAGAGTTGCCGCACGGCACTTCCCATGCTATGGCAGGGCTAACTTCTGACGCTCTAGGTGTAGTAGTGCTTAAGGTTAAGGGAGTTACAGATTTGGAGCCATTAAGGGCTGCACTCGTTGAAAAGCCATGGCGACGAGTTTTTCTCCAATATACTGAGGATTCCTCTCTGCCTGATGGCTATCAACTTTGCGTTGGTTCTCAATGTCTTGAGCCAAGTCTTGATTTCAAATCATCACTCGCAAAACTTTAGCCTAAACAGATATGTGCAGACCAAAGGTCCATTTTCTGCTGGTTTTATCTCTTTTTAGGAGAAGGCCAATTTGGGTCTTCCTCATGGGCTTTATTAAATAGGTTTCTTGCGTGCTCGACTAGCTTGGGGCGCCGTTCTGCATAATTGTTCTTTTCAGCATGGTCCCAAGAGAGATCATAGAGTTGGATGGGTCCCGTGAACATTGGCGATCGGATCGCTTTCCATTTACCAAAACGTACTGCTTGCGCTGAACCGCGTTCGTAGAACTCCCAGTATAGTAGGCTTTCGCGAGTCCACTCTTTCTCAGGCGGATTGCCTTTGAGAGTTTGAAGAAAGCTGTCACTGTCGATGTCTTTGGGCACAGTGGTTTCAGCTAGTTCTGCGGCGGTGGCCATGAGGTCACCAAAGTACCACTGGTTCTTATTCGTGGTACCGGGCTTGATGGTATCGGGCCACCATGCAATTGTGGGCACTCGGATGCCGCCCTCATAGAGGTCGCGTTTGATTCCGCGGTAAGGACCATTGGAGTTAAAGAAATCCGCCCTATGTCCACCTTCTTGATGGGGACCATTATCAGATGTGAAAATTACAAGTGTCTCCTCCGCGATTCCCAATCTCTGGAGAAGATCTAGGATGAGGCCGGTATCCCGATCGATATTACGAAGCATGGCAGCAAAGCCTTTTTCTGGTTCTGGCCAGTCTTTATCTTCAAATTCATAAAGTTCGGGGACTTCCATGCCTTGGTTGCCAGCCTCATTATTGGCATGGGGAACATTCATTGAAAAGAAAAGGAAGAAGGGTTTTTCTGCCACGTGACTATCATGGATGAAGCGAAGGGCATCCTCTACCAAGAGGTCTGGGGCGTACTGAGCCTTTTTGATTGCTACGCCACGGCCCCCCTGTGGGAGTTTGGGATCCTGCCACTTTTCCCACTTAGGAGCTATTTTGTTTTCAAGTGCTTCAACCTTGCCGTTTCGGATGAGAAACTCTGGGTAGAAGTTGTGAGCGTGCCACATATTGACGTAACCGTAGAAGTGGTCAAACCCGACATCATTTGGGTTTGTGAAGTTGTTGGGCGTGCCTAGACCCCATTTGCCTATACATGCTGTACGGTAACCTGCGCCTTTAAGTAGAGTGGCAATGGTTTCTTGACCCGGCTTTAGGATAATTGGCTTAGTACTGTTTCCACGAACCGTTGTACGACCCATGTGTTTACCGGTCATAAGAACGCTCCGAGAAGGCGCGCATACCGTCGAGCCTGCATAGAATTGTGAGAATTTAATACCTTCGGAGGCCATCTTATCGAGCTGTGGAGTCTTCAGGGTTTTCTGCCCAAAACAGCTTAAATCTCCATAGCCCAAGTCATCGGCTAGGATTAGGACAAGGTTGGGCGTCTTTGCCTCGATAGCTGATATCGTTATCAGGAGCAATAGTATGAGTTGAGAGTGGATCTTCATGGACACAGTTAATTATCGGGCCTGCAGATCTCAGCAAGTCCTTGCAAAGGCGGGGGGGAATGATTTCCCGACTACTTTACGAGAATCGGTGCAAGTACAAGAGCCACCACACTCATAAGTTTGAGCAGGATATTCAAGGAGGGGCCAGAGGTGTCTTTGAGAGGATCACCCACCGTATCGCCAACCACAGCAGCCTTGTGGGCATCAGAGCCTTTCTTATGATTTGTTCCATCGACAGGCACTCCATCGCCTTCTTCAAACATCTTTTTGGCATTGTCCCATGCACCTCCTGCATTTGACTGAAATAGTGCTGAAAGCACGCCGGAGACAGTAACTCCAACAAGCAGACCACCTAGTGCTTCTGCTGCGACGGAGCCTCCTTGCCAAGCCTTGAAGCCAAAGCCAACTGCCACAGGTGTAAGTATAGCGAGCATGCCAGGCTTTACCATCTCTCTGATGGCAGACTTTGTAGAAATATCGACGCATTTAGCGTATTCGGCTTTACCATCTGCTGCATCAAAGGTTTCTTGGTCTTCCTTGGACCACTGATCCTGCGGTGTATCACCATTTCGCTTCATCACATCTAAGGCAGCCTGCAATTGAGGGATGCTACGGAACTGACGTCTTACTTCCTGAATCATCGACATGGCGGCGCGTCCTACGGCGTCAATAGCCATGGCGGAGAACAGATAGGGTAGCATTGCACCCACAAAAAGACAGGCCATTACGTAGGGTTTAGAGATATCGATAGTTTCAATACCGGCTGATGTCATGTAGGCAGCAAAGAGGGCTAGGGCTGTGAGAGCTGCTGAACCAATCGCAAACCCTTTTCCGATTGCGGCAGTGGTATTGCCAACAGCGTCGAGCTTGTCAGTGCGGGCGCGAACCTCAGGTGGCAGTTGAGACATCTCAGCGATGCCGCCTGCGTTGTCTGATATAGGCCCATAAGCGTCAACTGCCAGTTGGATTCCAGTATTAGCGAGCATACCGACCGCAGCAATTGCAATTCCGTAAAGTCCTGCGAGTTGGTAGGCTCCGATAATCGCAACTGCAATTATAATAATTGGCCAAGTGGTAGACCGCATGCCCACACCCAAACCAGCAATGATGTTTGTAGCTGAACCAGTTACCGACTGCTGTGATATGGCCACAACTGGCTTCTTATGGATTCCCGTGTAATATTCAGTAATGAAGCCAATTAAAAGGCCTGCAGCTAAGCCTAGAAGACTTGCAATATAAACTCCAATTGCGGTGTACTCTATACCATTATGCGTCCACTCTTTGGGGAGAATATTTGTGATGAGCAGGTAGGATCCTGCAAGCATGATTGCGGCCGATGTTAATTCGCCACGCGTCAGCCCATGCTTGGGGTCGCCACCTTCCTGAACCTTTACGAAAAAAGTTCCGATAATGGAGGCTCCGATGCCGACACATGCAAGTAGCATAGGTAGAAGGACAGGACCGAGGCCATTGAGGCCTGCATCTTGAAAGGATTGTAGACTCACAAACGCAGCCCCCAGCACCATGGCTCCGATTAGAGAACCGACGTAAGATTCAAAGAGATCTGCCCCCATGCCCGCAACATCACCAACATTATCACCAACATTGTCTGCGATGGTTGCTGGGTTCAGCGGATGGTCTTCCGGGATTCCTGCTTCTACTTTGCCAACAAGGTCAGCGCCTACATCTGCAGCTTTTGTATAGATGCCTCCACCCACGCGGGCAAAGAGAGCGATTGATGAGGCACCAAAGGAGAAGCCTGTCAGAACGCTTAAAACTTTTCCAATGTCATCTCCATATTGGGCTTGGTAGAATAAAAAAAGTGAGCCCAAACCTAAAGCGCCAAGGCCAACTACACCGAGACCCATGACAGCACCGCCAGAAAAGGCGACTGATAGGGCTTGGGCTAGACCCTTCTGGGCAGCATTTGCAGTACGAACATTAGCTTTAGTGGCTACCTTCATACCTATAAAACCTGCAAGGGCTGAACATATGGCACCTACCACAAAGGAAAGTGCAATAAGGCGTGTCTCGCTGTAGAAAGCCGCCAGCAGTACCGCGACTGCAATAACCACCATTAACAGGATGCGGTATTCAGCCCGGAGAAATGCCATTGCGCCGTCAGTTATATTTCCAGCGATCCGCTTCATGCGTTCGCTACCTGGGTCCGCCTTGTCGACAGCTTTAGATTTTATGAAAGTGAACAGCAGAGCAACAGCTCCTGCGACCGGAATTAAGTAGGCTATGTTATCCATTTGGTGATGGAAATATCTTTATAAATAAATGGTTAAAATGAACTTTTCCATGGAATTCATGAAAATCCAATTAACATGGGGCTGCACAAATGAGTGGCAATCTTTAAACCCTGATCTTCTAGATTTATCGTCAGATTTCACCTTGGTCTCGCCAAGTCATTGCGTGGCACAATGCAGCCGCAGTCGCATCAGCTTCGTCGTAATCTAAGAGTTCATGGTTTGCAAGAAGAGCTCGAACTGTCCTGGCAACCTGTTCCTTGCTAGCACGGCCATTACCTACAACTGCCTGTTTGATTCGGAGTGGGGCATACTCAAAAACAGGGATATCCCGCATTGCCGCAGCGGCAATAGCTGCACCGCGGGAGGCTCCCATTGCCTGTGCAGTCTGAAAATTTTGTACGTAAATAGTATCTTCAATCGCGACGTGTCTAATCTGAGAGCTTTCCACAGTGTTTAGTATGGTACGCCCAATCTCCCCAAGGCAATCGGCTTGCGTGAGGTTGCGTTTAAGCTTGATAGTATGGCTATGAAGAAGTTTTGCCTTTTCTCCGGGGATAAACTGGAGGAGAGCAATACCCGTACCGCGGAGGCTGGGGTCGATACCTAGAACAATCCCTCTGAACGGTTTTTTCTGAAGGGTTAGGTTAGTGGTTGCTTGAGGTACACTCTTACCTGATAGCTTGTCAGCCCATAGTTGGCGGTTGGAACGACGTGGCATTTCAGTTTAGGCTAGGAGCTTGAGACCGGCAAAGACTACAAAAAGCCAGAGTAGTGTCTCAAATAGCTTCTGGTTGATGTGTTTGACAATGAGAGGTGCGATCATGGTAGCGACAACAGCAATTGGCATCATCTGAAGACTGATTACAATCCACTCGGTATTAATGATGCCGAGATCCACCATGAATGGGACTTTGGCAACGTTTACAATAAGGAATAACCAAGCTGCAGTCCCAATAAAGGCATATTTAGGAAGGGCCATGGCCAAAAGGTAGAGCTGGGCGACCGGCCCAGCAGCATTAGCCAGCATGGTGGCTATACCACCTAGAAGTCCGAAGAAGATGCCTAGAATGAGGGAACCTTTTGGCTCGTTAGCTCGCGATTTGTCTTCCTTGTCGGTGCTTTTTGTCCATTGACGCAAAAAATGTAGTGCTGTCATGCCCAGAAGAACTGCACCGATCAGGGTCTTGAGTAATTCGTCCCGGGACTTGAAATAGTCAAATACAAGCCAGCCTGCCAAAATACCAATCAGGAAAAAGGGGAGTAAACGGAAAATGAACTTCCATTCTGTGTGACGGCGGTAGATTAGAACTGCCGCGATATCTGCCGAAATTAGAATAGGTAACAAAACCCCAACAGATAGGGCAACTCCACCTGGCAATGTTTGAAATACCAGTGCAAAGAGTGCTACAGTTAGGTTTCCCGCGCCAGGCAGACCACCTTTACCAAGGCCAGTGAAGAATGCACCGAGTGCCAGGATCAGCCAAGGTA
The DNA here is from genome assembly GCA_913048125.1 of uncultured Opitutia bacterium. GTDB lineage: Bacteria > Verrucomicrobiota > Verrucomicrobiia > Opitutales > JABJCN01 > JABJCN01. Next base: position 20,115 of record CAJWWL010000014.1, read on the forward strand.
CGGAAAAAATGTCCATGATAGAAGCCTAAGGAAGTATCTTTTAAATCTAGAAGTTGGTAAAACTTCCTTCTCTAACTTTGAAAATTTGCCAACTTTTGTAATTATCAGGAAGTGTTGTCCCTGTGGCGAGGATTTGGGCATCTGGATCGCAGGCTTCCCAGAATCTCTGTCGGCGGTCTGGGTCGAGTTCACCGAGGATATCATCTGCGAGTATTACTGGAATTGTGCCAGACTTCTCCCTAAAATACGAAAACTGAGAAAAGCGCAAGGCAAGTACTAGTGCACGTTGTTGCCCCTCTGATGCGAAGTCTACTGCTTTGTGTGAATTGAGCAACATGGCGATGTCGTCTCTATGGGGGCCGGATTGTGTGGACCGAGTGACTCGGTCTCTTTCTCGATTACGCAAGAGTAGTTTTTCGAATTCCTGTGGGGACTCGCAGTGCTCAGAGGGTTTATAGATCAAGTCGGGACTTTCAGAATCGCTTTTTGCGATTTGTGTGTAGAAGGACTTTAGGTGCTCACTTAGTTCTTTGAGGACCTGCGTTCGAACTGTCACTAAAATGGAAGCGTTTATTGAGAGGACTTGGTCAAAGGCGGTAATCTCGTCATCTGAACCTTCCTTTTTCAATAAGGCATTTCTTTCCTGAAGGGTCTTATGGTAAGCACGAAGTGCCTTAAGGTATTCTGGTTGTCCAAACGATAGTACGAGATCCACAAATCTGCGCCGCAAGCCAGGGGAGCCTCGCAGTAGTTGAATATCAGCGGAAGAGATGGTTACGGTGGGGTAGCGTCCAATGAAATCGGAGTAACGATCTATTTTTGCCTCATCGACAAGTATAGTGCGTCGTCCTTTAGCAAGGCGTATATCAATGAAGGTAGAGGGGTTTTCGTTAACCTTGGTCTCTGCGAAAACTGCAGCGAGAGGCTGGTTATGCCTTATGAGAGGTTGAATTTCGTTGGTTCTAAATGAACGTGCTGCAGATAGTAGTCCAGCAGCTTCGAGGAGGTTGGTCTTACCTTGTCCATTGAGTCCATGGAAAAACTGCCTGTTGCCATTCAGTTGAAGATCGGCAGCAACTACGTTTCGGAATTCTCTTAGTCGGATGTGGTTCAGTCGCATGCTTCCCGGATCTTGGACAGGATAAATTCCTGTGTTTCGGGTGGCAGACTCTTGGAGCGATGGGAGAATTCGCGAGTAAGCGTCTCGACAGGGCATTCCCCGTCTGCAACTAGAATAGGGGCACGATTGATCGTAGCCTTGTCTTCGCCTTGGTCTACTTTGAGGTGCCGCATTGGGCCTGTGGCACTCCAAGTTAGTGCGTGCTCGTCAGAGATAAGATTGTAGCACAAATGAAAAGCTCTTGGATTCCCGGCGCGATCAGTTTCGAGGGAGAGATCAAAATAGTCGTCGGCAAAATGGAGAATCTGGTTATTTTTGCTGTGGGCAGGTCGGAGCATTGGCGCTTGTGTGTTGACGTGGCTACAGGAATCACACTTAAATATTCTTTCGTTATGGGAAAACAATACAACAAAGTTGAAAAAAGACGTCGCCGCAAGGCCTATGTTGCCCGCCGTAAGGCTAAGTTGATGGCCTCTAAGAAGTGAGTCTTCGCATATTTAGCGTTGGTTGCCTTGCACTTGCAGCCATGCTTGATGTAGACTCCTCGCAGTTGAAGACGAGTCTGACCTACAAAGAGCATTCTGATTTTGTGCGACTATCGGAATTCTTCAATGGTCGTGAGAACACTGGCCAACGGCTTATTGTAAGAAGTCAATCTGATAGCCGCACCGGCCTATATTTTAGCCTTAACCTTAAGGTTCTCGAATTACACGAGCGCGCAACAGTTCACTTGGACATCGTGAGAAATTCTTCACCTGAACCACACTCTTTTAAGATGGCCTTACCTCAGTCTTCATTAACAGCTCGGGAGCTTCTTGTTGGTTTGACTGGAAAAGATTGGAGTGGACCGGAAGAGAGACCTGTCGCTTGGCATCTTCAATTGCTTGATGGTGAAGGGGAGGTCTTTGCTTCTGAGAAGAGTTTTCTTTGGGAGAAGTAAGCCTTGCACACTGGCCAGCAGTGGCGCAGTTTTGCTCCTAAGATTTTTTTAAATACTAGGTCTCTGGCAGAGTTGCTTGATGGGGGCCAATCATTCCGCTGGAGCTTGAAGTCGGGTGGAATTTGGGAAGGGGTTTTTGGCAAGAATCTAGTACAGGTGAAACTGTCTGAATCTGAAAATCTGAGATATCGGGTTCTAACCGGTGAATCTATTGAGATTTTAGAGTATTTTGGTCAGTCAGTAGATTGGGACATGATACGCGATGCTCTACCTTGGCGAAGTGATCCTCAATTGAGGACTTGCATTAAAGAATTTCCCGGCCTTCGGATTTTAAGACAGCCATTTGGAGAGACCTTGTTTTCCTTTCTTTGCAGCACAGCAAAGCAGATTTCACAGATTAAGCAGTGTTGCCTTGAGGTGGCTAATCGGTTGGGTGAAGATTTGGGTGGCGGCAACTATGCGTGGCCGGGTTGGGATGCTATAGCGGAAGCAGGGGAAGACATACTACGTGAATGTCGATTGGGCTATCGATCACGATATATTTGGAAAGTAGCCAAGATATTAAGAAAAGATCAGGAATTTGAGCTACGCCTTGCTTCGGAAGGTTATCCACAAGCAAAAGCTACGCTTATGCAACTACCTGGAGTTGGTGCCAAGGTTGCAGACTGTGTTTTGCTCTTTGGGTGTGGTCGCTTGGAGGCTTTCCCTGTCGATACTTGGATCACCAAGGTTATGGCACGCAGGTACAATCTAGGAGGCTGGGATACCGCAAAAGTAGCGCAGTTTGGACAGGTACACTTCGGGTCCGCTGCTGGACTTGCCCAGCAATTTCTATTTGCTAGCGAGCGGGCTAACTAGGATTATCAGCCAATAGTTTTGCTTATTTTTCTAGTTCGAGAAGTTCGATTTCGTATCCCTCTGGAGCATCGATAAACGCAAAAGTAGTACCTGACCCACTTTTTGTTGGGCCATCAGAGAATTCGACTCCATGCGATTTGATATGCTCACCAAACTCTTCCATGCTGTCTACTTCGAAAGCAAGGTGAATCAAATCTTCTTGGACTTGGACGGGACCAGAGTCTGGAAAATATGTGATTTCTATGAGCTCTTCACTATTGGGCGCTTTTAGAAAGGCCAGTTGGGAGCCGCGTGGTGATGTGTGGCGGCGGACTTCTTCTAAACCCAGTATAGTTTTGTAAAACTCTACAGTGCGCTCAAGGTCATCAACGCGTAAGCGGGTATGGTTCAATCGGGTGACTACAGGCATGGATATTCTCCTATTCGAAAAGAATATTCTTCAAAAGTTTTTCAGGTGGTACACCTAGTTTTTTAAGTTCCTCATTTGCTGTAGTAAGAGCATTAAGTACGTTCATAGTATACATGTGGAGAGACTCTCCATCAGGCTTGATACTGATATTGATAGGTACGTTGGTCTTGAAGCCAAACTGCCCTTTTTGAAGTAGAGCAGTTGTGAGTTGAGGCATATTACGATCGTTACTTGAGTCCATGGGTAAACCATCAGCCATCACCTGACCAGTACTCTGAATCTCGATGTTTACCGTTTGCGGTTCGATTTCTGGGGGATCTGAGGATTCCGTCTTGGAAGGTAAGGGGACGATCAGTTCTGACTCATCCTTAACGATGCGCATGGTTACCATGAAGAAAATGAGAAGGAGAAAGACGACGTCGATCATCGGCGTCAAATCTACAGAGTCTTCTTCGAGTTCAGGTGCTGGCATGACAGTAAATTAGTTCTCCTTTACATAGGAAGCGAAGAGAATTTTGGTTTGCCCTTTTGCTGCACAGGCGGCCATGACTCGCTTGACATCTCCGTAGGTAGCCTTTGCGTCGGCACGAAGATAAACCTTCAATTTTTCACCCCCCGGTAAGGACCGCTTTTTCTCAATTATATCCTGCATTTTCGCAGTATCGAATGAACTGCCAATCGGGGTGTCCAGATGGTAGAGGTTACCGGCTTCATCCACAGTAAACTCGGTGCGTATATCATCCTTTGCCGACTTCATGGCGGCTTCTGCCACTGGCATTGTGATTTCAGGGCGCCCCTGCTGAATCATGCGACCGGCGATAAGGAAGAAGATAATCAGGAGGAAGATGACGTCGATCATCGGCGTCAAATCAGGCTCATCTCCTTCCGATGCGGGCTTCTTGAGCTTAGTCTTTGGCATATTCTCGCTCCTGCACGGGGCGGTTTTCGACTACTCTTCGTAGCTGCGGCGCAGCGACTGAACGAGTACAAATAGGAACTTGCCAACGATTTCGTCAACCTGAGCTACAATCTTACCGTAGGAGTTCTTAAAGAGGAAATAGGAGAACAGTGAGGGAATAGCCACAACCAACCCGTATTTAGTAGTGAGCAAGGCGACCTGAATCTGGCCAGCCATAGCAGTTGCATCGTCCATGCTCTCTTTCATCGTGGCAAAAGCACCGACCATACCTACAACCGTACCAAGTAGACCCATCATTGGAGAAAGTGATCCGATAACGTTGAGGTAGTTGACCATTACAAATGGCCCTGCAAGTTCGCTGGTGGAGGCTTCAGCCATTGCCTTCTCTATGGATTCTGGGTCAATTTCATCGCTCTCAGACAAACGATCGAGTCCTGCTTTTAGGATATTTGTCAAAGGTGAGGGATTGGCTTCGCAAAGTGCAACAGCGCTTTCGAAGTCGAGTTCCTCGATCATGGGCATGATTTGCTCGACGACCTCTGTTTGAAGAAAAGGTTTCTTACGAATCTTAATAATGTTGTAGATCGTCAGTGCAAGGAAGCCAGTGAAGAAAATGGCCAACGGGATAAGCCATACACCGCCATCCTTGAACTCGTCGAATAGCGTTTGTTTTTCCTGAGCCTGAAGGGCAGCCTGAGTAAACAGGAGCACTACTGCTGGGAAAAGGGAGGAGAAAGTTCGTTTCATACTAAGTGAGTGGGTGGTGAAAGGTGAGCAGTATGGAGGTGGAGATTTTGGAATCAACCTTTTAACTCAGTTCTTGGTAAGGTCAGGAAAGTCTAATTCGAATTGTCTTGTTTTTGGATGTTTAGGAAAAAAAACCTTCAGCTCACGGAAAACATTTCTGGCGGTATCAGGCATTCCTTTTTTTTCATAACACTGTGCAGACAGGGCTAGGATTTCTGGGACCCAACTGTATCCGATCCGGGAAAAAACAACGGCTTCACTAACCTTGTCCATTGCATTTTCAAGTGTTTGCTGAGGGTCCTTAAAAGCAAGCAGGGCTTCGATGAGCCGCCAAAGAGAATAGATGGAATCATCCCTTGGAGGTGTTCCGCCATCAGCTTTATATGTAGCAAGAAATTGGTTTAAAAAGAGCTGAGCTGCACCAAATTGAGGTGGCTCTGCGCTAGCTTTGCAGAATGCACTCCATAGGCATGCCTCTCTGAAATAGGGGGAACTAGGTAAGTGGAGGAACTGCTCATAAATATTTAGTGCGTCTTGGAAATTACGAGCAGAACGGAAATCACCCGCGACCTTAAAGAACGCATTGACCATGTCTTCGTCTTCCTTGTCGAAAGGTATTATGGTGAGCATAAGACGAGCTCTTTGGATGTCAGAAGAGTTGCCGGTACGTGCAAGCAAACCCACTACGTCAAGGGATCGACGAATGAAATTTTTATTGTCTAGCTCGATCAATGGGAGGACCCAGAGAATAACAAAAGCCTCCTGTGCGAGAGCCTGCTGGTAATTAGCGGGAATGCTGTCGTCGTTAGCGGTCTGAACAAGCACTTCAAGATAATATTCAATATGATCTTGAAATGTGGAAATACGGTGGTTGCCAAAATTCTTTGGTATGGAGGCGACCTTGATTATAGGGTATACAATTGGCCGAAGGGCTTCCAGTCCGTTTAGAAGTTCACCTTTCGCCACAGTGCTACGAGCCTCTTGATAGCTGGCGCTCTCGATGGCGTATGACACTTCGAATTGTTTAAACTTTTGGAGCATACCTTCGAAGGATTTACGGATGTACTTGAAGTCCTTCAGGGAGTGGTTTGAGGAGACTTCAAGCCGTGATACTGCTTCGTGAAGCTTGTGTTTAACGAATGGGTCAGCCGGGTTTTTTCGCTCCATTGCAGTCAGCTCTTTGAGGGCGTTTTGGATGTCAGTCCGAAATGGAGCCTCTTTTTTTAGCAGTGCCTTAAAAGTAGCATCGAATTCAGGGGATTGAATACGGTTACAGCTAATCAAATACTTTTTTGCGGGTTGTGCCTGCTGCTTTGAGTCCATCCGGTGAACGTCGATTACTTCGACGACTTCAGGTTTAGGAAAAGCAGGTGTGTAGGAGTATGCGTTTAGTGTAGTTTGGGGATCTTGATTTAGGAGGAAGAGGCTATGTCGAGTGTGGGCCTTCTTATTGACTAAGCCTTGAAACCACGTCTCCCCTGAGTTAAATCCACCTTCTACGATCTTGTAGAGATCAAGACTTTCAGTTCCTAAAGGCTCTGGTTTTGCGATAAATCCCTGAGAAAGTAATGAGACATATTGCTCGATGAGGGCACGCCTGTAATTTACTGTGAGGAAGATTTCTTCTCCTTCGTTGTCAGGAGCAGGATTCTTGATGATTTTGATCTTACCTCGCATCCGATTATACTCCAGATTGCAGTAGGCAAGTTCATCTGGGGTGTCGGGGCCAGGGGTGAACCGGACGTAATTTATGTCAGAGCCATTATTCAGAATCTCGAAACCTGTGTAGGGTTCCTTTTCGAAACGTTTGGTGGGGTCAGGATTCGGTTTGTAAATGAAAAATGGGTAGCGCTGTACATCGTCTACTCTGAAAAGATACGAATGGCCGACTTGTAGGTTTAGGGTAGGGTTTGTGACGTCATTGTATCCAGGTCCTGTGATACGCCAACCATAAGATGGCTTTGATGTCAGGTTGAGTACTCGTACAGGCCGGTAGCGGATGTTACCTTGGTGATCTACCCCCTCAATGATGCCTCTTTGGTTGGGCTTTCCGAGTATAACCACCTGAGTGCGTTCACTCCCTTGAGTGATAGTGGCAGGCACACCAGCCATTCCGTACTTTCTTAAATAGGCTGTGGGATCTTGGGGCGGAGGAGGAAGTGGTTTGGTTGCTTGCTCTGGCGCTTCAGAAGCGGGTACTTGTCTTAGTTCATTTTCTTTAGGAGGATTTGTCGCCGGCGTGGGTTGGGACTGCAATGTTGTTATCCAACCTGTTACTCCGAGGGTGGACAGTATTAGAAGCTGGTTTTGTCGACAGCGCATGAAATAG